>CAYVDR010000064.1:0-7543 GCA_964450625.1 uncultured Senegalimassilia sp. | reverse complement strand
GTGCTTTCAAAATAAAATTAGTTTCTGGAGGGGTTAAATGCTTTCCGAGCGTTTTTTAACAAATTTAGTTAAAGGCATGACACATTCTCATTTAAAACTGTGCAATACTGAAGAGAAGTTTTTTCCGGCACCTAAAGAAAATTTGAAGTACATGCTTTATTTGCATGTGCCATTTTGCCAGGTGTTATGCCCTTATTGCAGCTTTAACCGCTATGTGTTTAAGGAAGATGTTGCTCGCACCTATTTCAAAAACTTGCGCAAAGAAATGCTTATGCTAAAGGCGCGCGGGTGGGATTTCGAAACGCTTTATTTTGGCGGTGGCACGCCTACGGTTTTGCTTGACGAGCTTTGCAAAACAATAGACCTTGCACGCGAAAATTTTCACATAAAAGAAGTTGGCGTTGAAACAAACCCAAACCATTTAGTGCAGCCATGGCTAAATGAACTTCACGGGCGTGTGCAGCGCTTAAGTGTTGGTGTGCAAAGCTTTAATAACACGCTGCTCAAGCAAATGGACCGTTACAACAAATATGGCAGTGGTGAAGAAATTTTTGAGCGCATAGGCATTGCATCAAGTTATTTTGACTCCGTTAATGTTGACATGATTTTTAATTTTCCAGGCCAAACGGAAGATGTTTTATTTAACGATTTGGAAAAAATAGTTGAATGTGGCGCGCGTCAAACAACGTTTAGCCCGCTTTACGTCTCGGACGCTACAGCAAAGAAAATGCAGCAAGTGCTTGGAAAGATGGATTACAATCGCGAATTTCGCTTCTACAAAATTATTGATGGAGTGCTAACGGGTGGGGAAGCGCCATTTTTTAGTCGCGACACTGTGTGGACTTTCAATCGTTTGAATGCTCAGGGCAAGCATGACCACAACCTTTACGCTGAGGAACTTCAAGTTGCCTACAACGAATACCCTGGCATTGGCAGTGGCTCAATTACACACTTAAACGGCGCGCTTTATGTAAACACTTTTAGCTTGCAGGAATATAACGACGCCATTGAAGACGGGCATATGTCAATTATGGGCAAGTGCCAAATGAGTAAGCGCGATTTAATGCGCTATTATTTTCTGCTGCATTTATATCAATTGCATTTGGATAAGAATCAGTTTAAGGAAGAATTTGGCATAAGTGTTGAAGCTGGCTTACCAGTTGAAATGGCTTACTTTCGCACGCACGCAGGTTTTGAAGTTGACAATGCAAACGAGCTTACACTTACAACGCGTGGTCGCTATATGATTTTAATTTTATACAGGCAATTTTTGTCGGGCATGAACAATTTGCGTGACCAGGCACGTGACAATTTAAGCGGTGTTGAGCGCAATTTGCTTTTTGGCGACGAAACAACATGCAGCGCATGCGTCGACTAAAAAATACGCAATTAGCAATCATCAATTAGCAATTATCAATTTGAAACAGGTTTTAAACCTTTGCAGAAATAATTAATCGAAGGATTTTTAATGGCAGACAATAAAGAATTTAAACCTTACATTCCAGCCGATAAAGTAACGCCAGAAATTACTGTTGTGTCAGTTGTTATGGGCGTTTTACTAGCTGTTGTTTTTGGTGCGGCAAATGCTTATTTAGGCTTGCGTGTTGGCATGACAATCTCGGCTTCAATTCCCGCTGCTGTAATTTCTATGGGCGTTATACGCGTTCTTTTGCGCAAGAATTCCATTTTGGAAAGCAACATGGCGCAAACAATAGGCTCAGCTGGCGAATCGCTTGCAGGCGGTGCAATTTTTACATTGCCAGTGCTGTTTTTGTGGGCAAGCGAGGGGCTTTGCGAAGCGCCAGGCATTGTTGAAATTACTGTCATTGCTGTTTGCGGTGGCATTTTAGGCGTGCTGTTTATGGTGCCTTTGCGCAATGCACTAATCGTAAAAGAGCATGCAACACTTCCTTACCCAGAAGGCACAGCATGTGCCGATGTTTTGCTTGCTGGTGAAAAATCGGGTGCAGGCGCTGGGCTTGTTTTTGCAGGAATGGGAATTGCTGCTGTTCTTAAGCTAATTGTTGACTGCTTAAAAGTTGTTCCGTCTGCAATTACTGCAACGTTTGAATCGCTAAAAGGTCAGCTTTCGTTAAGCGTTTACCCAGCACTTGTTGGTGTTGGCTACATTGTAGGTCCAAAGGTTTCCACATCGTTATTTGCGGGGTCTATAGTAAGTTGGATGGTTCTAATTCCGCTAATTTGTTTCTTTGGGTGGGACAGCACCATTACCCCTGCTACAACAACTGTTGCTGAAGTTTGGGCGCAAAGCGGTGCTGAGGGCATTTGGAGCACGTATGTGCGCTACATTGGCGCTGGCGCAATTGTTACTGGTGGCATAATTTCGCTTGTAAAAACGCTTCCTGTTATTGTCACAACATTTCGTGATTCAATTAAAGGTTTTAAAAATAAAGAAGTTAACAAAAGCACCCTTAGAACCGAGCGTGACCTTCCAATAACAGTTGTGCTTGCAGGCTCGCTTGCCATGGTTTTAGTTTTGTGGCTTTTGCCGTTTATTAACGTTGATGTTATAGGTGCAGTTCTAATAGTTATTTTTGGTTTCTTTTTTGCTACTGTTGCATCCCGTGTCGTTGGTTTAATCGGTTCATCAAATAGCCCAGTTTCTGGTATGGCAATTGCAACGCTTGTTTTTGCTGCATTTTTGCTTCAGGCTTCTGGAAACGGCGGCATTGAGGGCATGCAGGCTGCAATTGTAATTTGCTCGGTTGTTTGTATTGTTGCTTCAATGGCAGGCGACACATCGCAAGACTTAAAAACTGGCTATTTGCTTGGGGCAACGCCTAAAAAGCAGCAGATTGGTGTTTTAATTGGCTCGGTTGCAACAGCGCTTGCAATAGGTGGCATTTTGTATTTGCTAAACTCTGCCTGGACGTTTGGTTCAACCGAAGTGCCAGCGCCGCAAGCAATGCTAATGAAAACAATAGTTGAGGGCGTTATGGGTGGCAATTTGCCTTGGAACTTAGTGTTTATTGGTGTGTTCTTAGCCCTTGCACTTGAAGTTGTTAGCGTGCCCGTTATGCCTTTTGCAATTGGTGTTTATTTGCCCATTGAAACAATAGCGCCTGTAATGCTTGGTGGTGTTGTGCGCTGGTTTGTTGACAGGCGCAAAAAAGTTAGTGCAGAACAAAAAGCCAAGCAAGTCACAAATGGCACTTTGTTTTCAGCTGGTTTAATTGCAGGAGAGGGTTTAACAGGCGTTTTGCTGGCAATTTTTGCAGTGTTAGGCATTGATGGTGCATTTAACCTTTCTGGTGTCATTAACTTTGGCATGGCGGGCAGCATTGTTGTGCTTGTGCTTCTAATTTTGTCAATTCTTAAATTTAGCATTTGGCACAAACCTAAAGCTGCGCCTAAAAACAAACAGGAACAGAAATAATGCAAAACCCTTTTAACAGAAATAAGGTTACTGCAAATTATTTGGATTTAACCCCGCACAAAACAGGTAGGTGCGCCGAAGCTAAAATAGAAAGTGGGGAAGTGGTTTTGATTGTAGAAAACAAGGGCGTATTCAACACTATTGCGCAAAAGCTGTTTAAAAAACCTCGTACAACGCAAATTCACCTTGATGGCTTAGGCAATTTTGTGTGGCAGCATATCGATGGCAAGCGCAGTGTTGAAACAATTGCCAAGCTTGTTGAAGAGGAGTTTGGCGATAAGGCACAACCGCTTTACCCACGCATTGTAAAGTACTTTCAAATTCTTGAAAGCTATGAATTTGTAAGCATGAGCGCTAAATAGCATATGTTAATAAATTTAGTGAAAGGAATTTTGCTATGCGAATAATTCTTACAGGTGGTGGCACTGCAGGTCACATTAACCCTGCACTTGCTGTTGCAGGCGTGTTGCAACAGCAGGGTCACGAGGTTTTTTATGCTGGTGTTCCTGGCAAAATTGAACAGCGCCTTGCAAATGAGGCTAATCTGCCGTTTAAAGGCTTTGAAGCTGCTGGTTTTGACAGGGCGCACATTACAACGCTGCCAGCTGCTGTTTATAAAATTTCTCGTTCAACGAAGAAAGCTAAAGCGTGGTTTCGTGAAATTAAGCCTGCGTGTGTTGTTGCGTTTGGTGGCTATGTTTGCATTCCTGTTGCTCGCGCAGCCGAGCAATGTGGCATCCCAGTTGTTGTGCATGAGCAAAATTCCGTAATGGGCATGGCAAACAAATATTTGTCGCGGCGTGCTGCAAAGGTTTGCCTTACTTATGAACATGCCGCAGGTGCGTTAAAAAACAAAAGTAAAGTGGTTGTAACTGGCAACCCTGTGCGTCAAAGCGTGTTTGATGCAACGCGTGAGGAGGGAAGACGCCAGTTTAATATTCCAAGCAATGCCATGCTTTTGCTTGTAACTGGTGGTAGTTTAGGTGCGCGTCACTTAAACGCTGCAATTGTTGCGCGCAAGGAAATGTTGCTTTCGCACCCTAATTTGTACATCATTCATGTTACGGGTAAGGCTGAACTTGAAAGCGTGAAAGCAAGCCTAAACCTTAGCGAAAGCGAAGCTTTGCGCTGGCAGTTGTTTGGCTTTACGAACAAGATGGGCCAATGCATGGCAGCAGCCGATGCAATTGTTAGCCGCTCTGGTGCATCTTCACTTGCAGAAATTTCAGCGCGCAAAATACCTGCACTTTTAGTGCCATTTCCCTATGCAACAGGCGACCATCAAACAATGAATGCCAAAGCTTGTGGTGAAGCGGGCTCAGCATTTTTAGTTCCCGATGCTGAAGTTGAAGGCGCGCAGTTCACGCAATATTTAGCGCAGCTTATAGAGGATGAAAACTTGCGCAAGCAAATGTCTGAAGCTTGCGCCAAACAAAAAACAAGTGATGCTGCAAAATTGGTTGCTAGCTGTGTTTTTGAGGCGTGTGCTGGTTAAACAAGTTCTTATGGAAGAGGGTTGTAAAATATGGTTTGCATCACTCTACACGTTAATTTGTGTGTTTTAGTTTTATAATCGAATTCATATTTACAAAATGTATCAATTTAAAAAGGTGGTTTTCAAATGGCTAGTAAAGAAAAAGTTGTTTTAGCTTATTCAGGCGGGCTTGACACATCTTGCTGTGTTAAGTGGTTGCAAGACGAAAAGAATTTGGACGTTATTGCTGTTGTTGGCGAAGTTGGTCAAGAACACGACGGTCTTGAAAAAGTTAAGCAAAAAGCCCTTGGGCTTGGCGTGCTCGATTGCTTTGTTATCGACATGCGTGAAGAATTTGTTAACCATTACTTAAAGCCTGCGCTAGCGGCAAATTCAATGTATGAAAACATGTACCCGCTGCTTTCAGCGCTCTCGCGCCCTTTAATTTCAAAGTACCTGGTTGAAGTTGCGCATAAATATGGTGCGAAGTATATTGCGCATGGTTGCACTGGCAAAGGCAACGACCAAGTGCGTTTTGAATCTAGCATAATCACCCTTGACCCAACGCTTACAATTCTAGCACCAGTTCGCGAGTGGGATTTGCTAACTCGCCCAGATGAAATGCAGTGGGCGCGCAAGCATGGCATTGAAGTTGGTGCAACAAAGGAAACGCCATATTCAATTGATGACAACCTGTGGGGGCGTGCAATTGAGTGCGGCGTTTTGGAAGACCCATTCAACGAGCCACCAGATGATGTGTTCACTATTACAGCAGATGCAGCTGATGCTCCAGACACACCACAGTTTGTGGAACTTGAGTTTGAAGGCGGCGTGCCATGTGCTATTGACGGCACAAAGAAAAGCTACCTTGACATAATCTATGACTTAAACGAAATTGCTGGCAAGCATGGTGTTGGGCGCATAGACATGGTGGAAAACCGCATGGTTGGCGTAAAAAGCCGCGAATGCTATGAATGTCCTGCGGCTGTGTCGTTAATTGCAGCACACCAAGCACTAGAAGCCATTGTGCTTGAGCGCAATGTGCAGCACCAAAAGCTGCAGCTTGAACACACGTGGGCAAATTGTGTTTACAACGGCCAGTGGTTCTCGCCGCTAAAGCAAGCCATTGATGCTTTCATGGCGTCCACTCAGCAGTATGTCTCGGGCACAGTGCGCTTAAAGTTCTTCAAAGCAACATGCACGCCAGTTGCTCGCAAGAGCAAGTTTTCGCTTTACGACCAGGGCTTGGCCACATACGACAAAGGTGACACATTCGACAGAAGTGCCGCAGCTGGCTTCATTCAAATTGAAACACTTCCAGTGCGCACGTGGGCAATGAACCGCAACAGCACAAAGTAAGTTTCTTGCTTTAGTGTTAGCATTTTATTTGGCGAATTTCGTTTAATTCAGGAGTAGAAAATGGCTTTGTGGTCTGGGCGTTTTAGCGAAAGTGTTGGGGAGTTTACGCAGCGTTTTGGTGCATCGTTGCCTGTTGATAAAGCAATGTATAAGCAGGACATTGCAGGTTCAATTGCGCATGCAAAAATGCTTGCAGAAACTGGTGTTATTTCAAAGGCCGATGCACTTGCAATTGAAAAGGGTTTGAACGACATTCAAGCTTCAATTGAGGCTGGTACATTTAACTTCGACGTTTCGCAGGACGAAGACATTCACATGTCAATTGAGCGTGTGCTAACCGAAAACATTGGCGAAGCGGGCGGCAGGCTTCACACTGGCCGCAGTAGAAATGACCAAGTTGCAACTGATACACGCATGTTTGCAAAGTCACGTGCACGTGCCTTAATGGCTGCTAACATTGAAATGCGCCGTGCGCTGCTTGCGCAAGCGCAAGCCAATTTTGATGCAATTCTACCAGGCTATACGCACTTGCAACATGCTCAACCAGTTTTGTTTTCGCACCACATGCTGGCATATGTTTGGATGTTCACACGCGATTTTAAGCGCCTTGTGCAAGCACATGACGCAGCGGACGCATGCCCACTTGGTTGCGCTGCCCTTGCTGGCACAACTTATCCGCTAAACCGTGAAATGACAGCAGAAACCCTTGGGTTTTCAAGCGTTATTGAAAACTCGCTAGATGCGGTGTCAGACCGCGATTTTTTACTCGATTTAGACTATGCTTGTGCTGTCTGTTCAATGCATCTGTCACGCCTTTGCGAGGAACTTGTTTTATGGTCGTCGTCTGAGTTTGGCTTCATTGAGCTTACGGATGCATTCTCAACGGGTTCGTCCATTATGCCGCAGAAGAAAAACCCCGATTTTGCGGAGCTAATTCGTGGCAAGTGCGGCCGTGTGGTTGGCAATTTGGTTGCACTTCTTGTGACCATGAAGGGCTTGCCGCTTGCCTACAATAAAGATTTGCAAGAAGATAAAGAAGGCGTAATTGATTCTGCAAAAACTCTTGAGGATTGCCTAAAGTGCGCTGCTGGTATGGTGGAGAGCATGCACATTAACAGGCAAAACATGATTAAGCAAGCGCAGCGTGGGCACTTGGCTGCAACAGACGTTGCCGATTATTTGGCAAAGCGTGGCATGCCGTTTAGACAAGCGCATGAAACTGTGGGGCACTTGGTGCTTTTGTGCGAGCAGCGCCATTGCAACTTAAGCGACCTTTCACTTGCCGATTTCAAAGCGCAAAGCCCGCTGTTTGA
>CAYVDR010000063.1:0-7546 GCA_964450625.1 uncultured Senegalimassilia sp. | reverse complement strand
CAAGCACATAGCCCTGCCCAATGCACATGTTTGTGTAGTCGCCGCCTTGCCATGCGCTGTCCTCTGGCGTGTCGCGAAACCACTCCGCTTTCCATGAAGGCGTTGGAATGCGCCCCTGGCTTTCACCTGAAATGTCAATGCCAGTGCTTTGGTCTAAGTGGTACTTTTTCAAAAAATCTTGCAGAAGCGTTTCCGACTTATTTTGGTTATAAGCCGCGTCCCAGTAGCTGTAGCCAATGTCATAAAACACGCTGTCGCACGAATTAACAATGGCTCCCTTGAAGTCAAGCTCACCGTGACCAGTGTTTAACCAGCACTTTTGCGGCTGGCCTGTACCAAAGCCATCCCACGAGCCACTGCATTGCCATTTTTCGTCCGTGGAATTTGCAATTGAGTGCTCAAGTGCCGCCAGCCCCGTGAACGTTTTATACGTTGAAGCTGCAGGGTATGTGCCCTGGATTGCGCGGTTTAGCATGGGGTATTGCGCCGCTTTTGATTGCTCGGCATCGAAGTATAAGTTGTTTGTGTCGTCATCTAACCCGCCAATGAATGCTTTTGGTGAAAACGTTGGAAAGCTTGACATTGCAATTATTGAGCCATCCTCAATGTTCATGACAACAACTGCGCCACCAATGCCCTTGCCCGAGCCAATGTTGCCGCCATTAGGGGTTATAAGGTCGTAAAGCGCTTTGTCAGCCGTGTACTGAACAGCACCGTTTAGCGTAGTGTAAACATCCGAGCCCTTTACGGCTGCGGTTTCACTTGCAACCTCAACTATGTTGCCCTCGGCATCCGCCACAACCTTGCGCTGGCCATGGTCGCCTGCAAGCAAGTTGTCGTAGGCTTGCTCAATGCCGCTTCTGCCCACAACATCGCCAAGCTTAAGCGAGCGGCCATCAGCCACGTTTGCAACATCATCGCTTGTCACAGAGCCAATGTAGCCCAGTACATGCGCCGCAAGTGAAGCATATGGGTAGTCGCGTATGGTGTTAGTTTGAATGGTGATGCCTGAAAACGCACTTGAGTGCTCTGCAATAAACGATGCATTGCGCATTGTTGTATCGTCGCACACAGTGCGCTGACTTTGCGCACCAGCCGATGTGCTTTCAAGGCGTGCGCGAACAACGCCAAGCGGCAAGCCTAGCACAACCGACAAGCGGGCCATTACTTCGTGGTCGTTTGCAACGTCTGGGTCGGCAAGCACAGAAATTGTGGAGCGGTTTTTAACTAGTGCGGTGCCGTTTGTGTCTAAAATGTTGCCGCGCGGGGCGGTGGTGTAAACGGTGGTGTACTGGTTTTCTTCCGATTCCTTCGTGTATGTTGAAGACGTTAGAACCTGCATAGACCAAAGTTTTGCGCTAAGCGTGCCAAAAATAATGCCCGCAAGTGAAAGCACTGCAACAAAGCGGCCTTTCAGTGCATCGGAAACTTTTGCCACAGGCTGCGTTGGCGTGGCACCGTGTGCAACCCCGCCCGCTGGTCTGCGGTTTTCTTCGGGCAATGTTGATTTAACACCCACAGAAGAAATTGCAGAGACATCGCGCTTTACGCTTATGTCATTTGTTTTGTGCTTGCTAACATTCCTAAGCACAAAAAATACAACAATGCAAATTACAACAAGCGTAACAAGCGAGGCAACAATGGCGGTAAGCATAAAAGGGCTGCCTACCTAATTTTTGGGGCTTGCATGTTTCGGGTGTTTGGTGCTTGGTTGCCAAAAAGCTTCATGCACGCTGGGTAGGCAATAAGCCCAACAGCGCAATCGTAAAGCGCACATGGCAGCGCGCGCACAAGTAAGGCATCGCTAAGGCTTGCAGAAAGCCCGCACGATATAAGCAACAAGCCGTAAGCAAACTCACAAACAAGTGCGCAAATTACAAACAGTACCAACGGCATGAACACCGTGTCGTTGTTTAAAACCATAAATGCGCGCGATGCTAAAACGCAGCACACGCACAAAATTAGCGCCATGCCACCAACCGGGCCTGTGCCTGTTAAGTCATAGGCAAGCCCCATTACAAATGGCAATATGCAGCCCGCTTGCGCAGGTGTTGCAATTGCAAGAGCAAGAGCGAGCGCTAACAAAAAATTGGGTTGTGCGCCAAAAAGCGAAATGGCAGGTGCAATTGAAATTTGCAACACAAATGCAATAACGCATGCCACAACTAATAATATTGTGTTTCGTTGTGTTGGCATTTAGTTTGCGCCTCCTGTGCTACTGCTGCTTGTACTCGCACTTGAACTGGTGTTGTTTGTGCTGCTGGCGCTAGTGCTACTTGAGCTATCTTCGCTGTCGGTGTCGTCCTGCGCTGTGCTAAACACAACAAAAACGTCTTCAAGTGTTGAAATTGAATCGTTAGGCGACACGACAATGCGCCTTGAAACGTTGCCCGCCGAAGCATCAACTTTAACAACCGTGCCTATTGTAAGGCCGCGAGCATAGCTGCCACCAAGCCCCGAAGTTATAACAACATCGCCAACGTTTACCTGTGCGTCGGCATCTAAGTCTTCTAAGTATAGCAGCCCAATTAAACTGCCGCGCAGGATGCCTTCTGCGCGCGTGGATTGTATCATTGCCGCAGTTCCAGCTTGCGGGTCGGAAAGCAGGCGCACTGTGCATGTGCTTTGCGCCACAGCCACAACTTGTCCAACAACGCCAGACGTGCCCATTACTGTAAGGCCAGAAGTTATGCCATCGTTTGAGCCTTTGTTCAGCGTTACCGTTTGCGACCACGCTTCCGAGCTTCTGCCAATAACGCGCGCACCCGTGCCTTCAAGCTGGTTGGCATCTTTTAAGTCAAGCAGCTTTTGCAGCCTTTCCGCTTCCTGCTTGTACTCTTCCATTTGAGAATATTTGTCAATGAGCTGTTGGTTGTACTCACGCAAGCCTGAAAGCGTGCTTTCGTCTGCTGTAATGTTTTCAGTTGTTGACTTTAGCGTTGACGTTGTGCCTTCAATTGAGCCACCAACAATGCGAAGTGGGCTAACAGCGCCAGAAACTGCGCTTTGAAGGGTGTGCAAAGCACCACTTTGGCCTTCGTTGCCATAAACGCTAATCATGATAACGCTTGCAACAACAAGTGCCACAAATAAAATGCGGCGCATAAACGCCGAGTTTTGATGTTGAAAATTCAGCGCCATTTAAGCTGTTAAACCTTTATTTCGAGCGCATTGTTGTTTGGCGAAGCGCTGTTGGTGTTTCCAGAACTTTCATGCAACCCATTGCAACATTTGTAAGCGCTGTAGGCGAGACCCAAACGGGAATTTCAAGCTTGTCGGAAAGGTAGCGGTCAAGCCCTGAAAGTAACCCGCCGCCGCCAGTTAGCAAAATGCCGTTTTGAATGATGTCGGATGCTAGGTCGGGGTTTGTTTTCTTAAACGTTTCTTTAATGTGAAGCACCATTTCCTCGCACGGGCTAACAAGTGCTTGGCGCACGTCTTCCGATTGAATGGTAACTTCTTTTGGCTGTTCGGTAATGACATCCTGACCAGAAATTATCATGTCGCGCTCGCGACCATCCTCAAATGGCAAAATGGAACCAATTTTAATTTTAATGATTTCTGCAGTGCGCTCGCCAATTTTAATGCCAAGTAAGTCGCGCAAATACATTGCAATTGATTCGTCCATACGGTTGCCCGCCAAGCGCAAACTAGAAGACGTAACAATGCCACCTAGTGAAATTACAGCAACTTCAGTTGTGCCGCCGCCAATGTCAACGACCATGGAACCCGTTGGTTCTGTAACAGGTAAATCGGCGCCCATAGCAGCTGCCATAGGCTCTTCAATTAAGTAAGCCTGCCTAGCACCTGCTTGCACGGCAGCTTCAAAAACTGCACGTTTTTCAACAGAAGTGGCGCCGCAAGGAATGCAAATAACAATGCGTGGCTTTGCCTGCCAAGGGTATTTGCGTGGGGCAGCTTTGCTAATGAAAGCGCTTATCATAGCTTCGGTTACGTCGTAATCGGCAACAACGCCGTCGTGTAGGGGGTGTTCGGCCGAGAACGCATCGGGTGTGTGGTTGATCATGTTTTTAGCTTCGTGACCAACGGCAAGCACACGGTGCGTGCTTTTTTCAATGGCAACAACCGAAGGCTCGTTTACAACAATGCCTTCGTTTGGAATTGCTACAAGTGTGTTGGCAGTGCCCAGGTCAATTGCCATGTCTGTTGACACTTGCCCAGTTAACCCAGATATGAAATCTGCTATTGACATACAGGTAAAAACCCCTTGTGCTACGTTTATGCTATGTACAGTGCGCTATAGTGTAGCACAGGCAAATGCCATATTTTGTTTCCTTTAGTTTTCGTACATGAAAATTCAACCGTATACATTTGAAGAAAGGAAGCGAACAGCCATCTTAAGCAACTTAAAAAGTGTGAAAGCTTACCTGTGAAACTTGTATTGTGCGCCATGTGAAGAAACCATGAAATTCAACAGAAAGTCGCATACTTTAAACAATTATCCTTGACTAAGAATAACTGTAAGCGTATATTTCAATTCGGAGATTAAATAGAAAGACAAGATACCTAAATCTCAATCTCCCAATTTCACTCGTCTGACGAAAGGCTGCTTCCCCCGCAGCCTTTCGTTATGTTTACAGCAATTTTATCTAGCTTCTTTTTGCGTGACGGGCATTTCTAACAGGCTTTATGTTTGCTGTTGGCATTTCAGCAGTGGCGGTTTGCCGCCCCGTGAGTTTTTGGCGCAAATCGGTGCGAATGGAAATGTATTCGCTTACCAACAGCACAAGCAAAATGCACATAACAATTAAGTAGCCTATAACCGCCCCTGGAAGCCCAGTGAAATTTATTAGCAGCACAGGTACAAAAATGCTGAAGCCAAATGTAATTAAGTACAATTTCGTAACAGCGCGCTGCCTGCGCAGCACAGTTATAACTTGGTAGAGGAATTCAATGGCAGCTGTTACGCCGCCAGCAGCAAGCATTACAAAGCAAAGCCCGCGGTAGTCTGCAAAATCTATGCCATAAAGCGCGGACATAACATCTAAGCCAAACCACGCCATAATGCCTGCCATGGCAAGTGTTATTAGCACAATAACAGCAAAAATAATGGCAATAGTTAGGTCAAAGCGGCGTCTGAGCTTTGGGTTTGCCCAAGCCTCTGCCATGCGCAAAAGCAGCGGCTTGTAAATGAAGCCGCTTGTTAAAAGTATGGCGTGAGCAGGGAAGTAAAGCGCGTTGTAGTAAAGCTGGTTGTCGTAAGCTAGTGCACCCTCCATTACAAATTTTGGCATGTTGTCAATTAAGTTGTACATGAACAATGCTAAAAACAGCGGGAAGCATTGCTTTAGAAGCATTACCGCATTTGAGAAATCGACAGTGCGTGATTTTGGTGTTTCAAACATTGCAAGTGGAAACGTGAACACAACAAATGTTGCCCCTGCCCCAATTGCCATGCCAACGCTTGCAGCCGCAGTATTGCCAGAGATTAAAAGCACAATGCAAAACACAATTAGCGCAGCTACTGAGCGGAAAGCCTGCGACATGCCAGCAAGGTAAAGCTTGTCAGCTTGCTGCAAGCGCCCCTCGTAAACATCGGCTAGAGCGTCTATCATTTTGTACACATAAACACCAATGCTCATTGTAAACATGTCGCCTGTGTAGCCGCGAAGCGTTGCGTAAGACACGCCAACGGCAAGCATTAGCACGCATGTTATAACGCGGTTTGCTTGGTAGTCGGCAAATGAATATTCCTCGGAAATGTCGGAGGCCTGAAAATTGCGAATGCCCCAGTTGCCAATGAACATTAAAAGCAGGGCGGTAACAAATGCAATTGAGAACATGCCCGCTTGCTCTGTTCCAGAAAGCTGGGTTATAACAATGGTTAGCAGTGGGAAAACGCAGCCCCAAAGCCCCACGCCAATGGTGTTCCAAATGTAGTCACGCTTTGTGCGACCCGAGGCGTATTCCGCTTGTTGCGAAGCTAAAGTGCGCGTGTGAGCTGCACCTAAAAGGCGCGCCCACCAAGCTTCAATGTGGCGCGTGAGCGGGTTTTTGCGCTTTGGCAGCGCGTTGTTATGACTAAATTTTGGCATAGCAGCCATTATAAGTGTTGCTTCTGCTGTGAAACTGAAAGCTAAAAATTGTTACAACTTTTAAAGTTTGAGCCAAGCAGAATGGTTGCTGGATTCCACAATTAATAGCGATAGTGTGCTTTATTGTTGATTGCGCAATAACTAATTTTTAAGCGAATTAATTGGTGCTGGCATTCTGCCGCCGCGGTGCGCAAACACACTGCCTGCATGCTGGTTAACAGCCATTACAGGTGCAGCACCCAAAAGGCCGCCGAAGTCAAGATTGTCGCCAACGCTTTTGCCGATTGCTGGAATAACGCGCACGGCACATGTTTTGTTGTTTATCATGCCAATAGCACATTCATCGGCAATAATGCCAAAAATTGTTTCGGGTGTTGTGTTGCCTGGAATAGCTATCATGTCAAGGCCAACGCTGCATACGCATGTCATGGCTTCAAGTTTCTCGATTGTTATAGCGCCATTTTCGGCTGCACGTATCATGCTTGCATCCTCAGATACTGGGATGAAAGCACCTGAAAGCCCGCCAACACTGCTTGATGCCATAACGCCACCTTTCTTTACAGCGTCGTTTAGCATTGCAAGTGCAGCTGTTGTGCCAGGGCCACCTGCTTGCCCTACGCCAATGGCTTCCAGGATGTCTGCCACTGAATCGCCACGTGCGGGTGTTGGTGCAAGCGATAGGTCCAAGATGCCCTTTTGGTAGCCCAAACGCTTGCTGGCTTCGCGCGCCATAAGCTCGCCCGCGCGAGTGATTTTAAACGCTGTGGCTTTAATGGCTTCAGCAATTTCTGTAACATTTGCACTGTCAGGCATGCTAGCAAGCACGTTGCGCACAACGCCAGGCCCTGAAACTCCAACGTTTATGACTTCATCAGCCTCACCGCTGCCGTGAAATGCACCTGCCATAAACGGGTTGTCTTCAACTGCATTGCAGAAAACAACCAGTTTAGCAGCACCAATGCAATTGCTGCTTTGCGTAAGCTTTGCGGTTTCCAAAATTGCATGTGCCATGTTTAGCGCTGCGTCCATGTTTATTCCTGCACGTGTTGAGCCTACGTTTACGCTAGAGCAAACGCGTTCAGTTTCGCTTAGCGCATGCGGGATGGATGCCATTAGTTTTTTGTCAGCGGCGGAAGCACCCTTTTGCACAAGCGCTGAAAAGCCGCCAACGAAGTCGACCCCAATTTCTTTTGCAGCTTTGTCCATGGCCACTGCAACTGGTGTTAAGTCGGCTTCACTTACCGCAGCGCACACCTCAGCAACAGGTGTTACAGAAATGCGCTTGTTAACAATTGGGATGCCAAATTCACGTTCAAGTTGCTCGGCTGTTGGTACAAGATTTTCTGCCGCATGCATAAGGCGATTGTAAACGTTCTTAGCAACTGTTTTCACGCTTGTTGCGCTGCAGCTTCTAAGGTTTAAGCCAAGCGTTATAGTGCGAATGTCAAGGTTTTGCTTGTTCACCATTTCTAGTAAATCTTGAACTTCAT
>CAYVDR010000062.1:6398-7548 GCA_964450625.1 uncultured Senegalimassilia sp. | reverse complement strand
CAAAACCGCATTACTCAAGCGCAGGAAGCTGCCGCGCAAGCTGCCGCAAACAGCAGCCAACAAAGTGCAAGCGCAAACAGCAGCGTGCAACAACAAGACCAGGCTAACAACAGCACAACAAGCCAGCCACAAACAACTAATACCGATGCAACCAATGCAGCACAAGCAGCAGAGCAAAACGTTGTTGTGGAGGACGCCCCGGACGATGTTCAGCAAACAACTGAAACAGTCACCCCCGATGAAGAAACGGGCTCAATTTCTGTTTCAGCAAACCCAACAACCGAAGAATTTATTGCTTCAATTGGCGAAGACGCAAGGCAGCTTTGCCAAGAGGCCGACCTTTATGCATCGGTAATGATTGCTCAAGCTGTAATTGAATCGGCCTCTGGTTCATCGGGGCTTGCTAAAGAGCCTTACTACAACTTGTTTGGCATTAAGGGCAGCTACAATGGCAGCAGCGTGCGCATGAAAACCCAGGAAGACGACGGTTCTGGCAATTATTCAACAATAACAGCTGAATTTCGCAAGTACCCTTCTAAGAAAGAATCGTTGCAGGATTACGTTTCGCTGTTAACAAATAACAGCTTGTATGAGCCTGCTAAAAAATCTAAAACAAGCAGCTACATTGACACTTGCGATTACTTGCAGGGGCGCTATGCAACAAGCAGCACATATTCTAAAACACTTCAAGCATACGTTCAGGCGTATAACCTTACAGAATATGACAGCCCAAAAAGCAATAAAAGTGAAGATGCAGCTAAAGTCAGCGAAGCAGGCAGCTCAACAAAGGCTTCCGCGGATGGCAAAAGCCCAACGTACACAAGCTATGCCTATGGTAGCCCAGACGATGTTGACCTTCCAGAGACCGCTGGTGAGCAAGATGACACAGCTGCCATTGTGCAATTAATTGTTGGCATTGCGCTTCTTATTCTTTTGTTTAGCGCTGCGTTTTACATGTATTGGTTGCGCAAAACTGGCAAGATTGACCCAATTCAAAAAAAGCTTGCGTATGCATGTTCCAACGCAACAACGAACATAAAAAACATTGGCAATAAGTTAAACGGTCTTGAAGCTGAAAAAAAACCTAATGCTAACGCCTTGGAGCAGGCAGCAAAAGAAGGTAAGCAGAAAGCTGAAGTTAAGGCAACAC
>CAYVDR010000062.1:0-6298 GCA_964450625.1 uncultured Senegalimassilia sp. | reverse complement strand
TTGCAATGGAGGCAATTGAGCATAAAGCGAAAGAAAAAACTCAAAAAGCCATCCAACGCGCAGGGGCAGCTGGTCCTGTTATTGGCGCTGTACTTGGCGTAGTCCCGCAATGTGGGTTTTCTGCTGCAGCAGGCACATTATGGGCTGGGCGCGTTATAACGCTCGGCACGCTGTTTGCTGTGTTTCTGTCCACGTCAGACGAAATGTTGCCAGTTTTTATTGCCGAAGGTCTTGGCGCACCAACAATCATTAAAGTGCTGTGTTTTAAGGTGTTTGCAGCAATGCTTGCTGGGTTTATTGTTGATGCAATAATGCGGCTTGCTAGGCACGACAAACACGCTCTTAAAATTCACGAGCTTTGCAAGCGCGACAAGTGCCAGTGCAATGGCGCATGCGAAACTTGCAAAGACGACCCAAAACTTGCCTATAATTTTAGAGAAGACAAAAAACACGAGCACAACCATGAAAGTGGCTTCGTTATTAAAAGTGCAGCTAAACACACGCTTCAGGTAACGCTGTTCATTTTTCTTGTAACGCTTTTGTTAAACGCCTGCCTTACCTTTATTGGCGAGGAAGCGCTTAGAAGCTTGTTCGCCCAAAATGAGCTGCTTGCCATTTTGGCATCGTCAACAGTAGGGCTTATACCAAACTGTGCAGCAAGCGTTGTTATTGCGCAGCTGTTTGTTGACGGTGCAATAAATGCTGGCGCAATGATTTCAGGGCTTTTGGTGTCTTGCGGCGTTGGGTTGCTTGTGCTTGTGCGCACAAACAGAAGTGGCTTGCAAAATGCCTGCATAATTGCAGCACTTTGGGCATGCGGCGTTATTGGCGGCCTTGTCGTGAACGCTTTAGGAATGCAATTCTAAGCTCTAAGTTCTAAACTCTAAATTCTAGTTTTCTTGCAAAAGGCCTGCAACACTGCCCAGCAATGGCTCAAATGACACGCCGCGCTCTTTAAAACTTGGCTGTTTAGCAGAAACAATCATTGCATCATGCGTAAACTTACCAGCAAATTCAACAGCTTCTAACAAGCTTTTACCAGCCATAACAGCAGCCATTAAGCACGACGCGTAAACATCGCCTGTACCATGCAGCATGTAAGGCACATATTCATTGGAAACCTCTTGTGTGGCACAGCCTTTGCCACCAACAAAATTGCGAATAACGTTTTCGCCCTCACGTTGAATGCCTTTTAGCACAACATGCTTTGCGCCTAGGTTAATAAGCGCTTCCACAATGCGGCATGCCTCAGCATCGCTTATGTTAGTGCCAGCCCAAGCATCCCCAATGGGCTCGTCTAAGATGATTGCGGCCTCGGTTAAGTTGGGGGTCAGAATGTCCGCCTGTGCAGCAAGTTTGCACATTTCCTGGCAAAGTTCTGGTGTGTATGTTGGGTAAACTTTGCCATGGTCTGCCATAACAGGGTCAACAACGCGCAAGGCATTCGGGAACATTTCGTAAAGCTGGCATATGCGGCTTACTTGTTCGCCAGAGCCCAAAAAGCCGCTGTATATAGCATCAATTTCAACGCCAATGTTTTTCCAAGCGGCAATGTAGTCACCTAGGATTTCTGTTGTGTCGTGCATGTAAAAGCCTGGGTATGCGGTGTGGCTGCTAAAAATGCCTGTTGGAACTGGGCAAACATCGCACCCCGCAGCTGAAAGCACAGGAATAGCAACACCAAGCGAACATTTGCCATAACCGCAAAGGTCATGAACGGCTGCAATGCGAGGGATGTATTGCCCGTTGCGTTTGTATAGGTATATTTCGTTTGGATTGGATGTTGTCATGCTGGTGACTACCTTTCGTTTAGTAGACATTAATTATTTGTTAACTATTGTGTGTTGTTAAGAAATTGAATAGCAAAAAGCTGCGAAGAAGCAATTTGTAAACGTTAGCTTATTTGTGAGTGAGCGGCCGAAACAATTGCTTCTTTGCAGCTGTGGTTGATGATTTTGTAACTTACCCTGTTTTACTGCTGCTTTGTACGTTGCTTGTTTCTTCTTCTTCGTCATCGTCATCGAAAAGCGACCAATCATCTGGGCTTTTAGGACGGTTTGAATACCTCTTGCGAATTTTACGCTCCATAATTACGCATGCAATGAAGCTAATGACAATGCCAGCAGCAACCATAACGCCAATGCCCTGGTATGTTTCAAAAAGAAAGTGATACAGTTCTTCTAAATTCATTGACACATGCTCCATTACAACAAAAACGAATTAGCAAGCAACGCTTGCAACGTGTGCTGAATTATACTATAGGCAATTTTGGGCGCCTAAACTTCCCATAAAGTTTTCGTTTTGAACAGCCATAGGGTGGTTGCAAATATAGTTAGCTGCAAATGTATGCACAACACTGTTCAACTTACAATTTCAACTTACTTTTGAAAAGCTTTGAAAATTAGAATTGATGCTCCAAAAAATAAATTGCCTTAACCCCACGCAAAAGAAAGCATCGCATAAACACCAATGCCTACAAGTGCGCACGCAAGCAACGATTTAGTTTTAAAACCAAGCAACCCAACAACCACTGCAGCAATTAGTGGGATGGCAGCTGGCCACACACCTGCATCAAACATGCCAGGGCTAAACAGGTCATTTGACACAAGAGCCGCAAATGCAGCAGGCGGTATAAGCTGCAAAGCACGCTCAACCGAGGGGCGCAAACTATGCCCTTTAAGCGCAAAAAACGGCACCGTGCGACAAAGCACCATGGTCGTGGCGCAACCAAAAAATACCAATAAAAATTCCCCCCACGACATTGCTAATTAGCCCCTCTTCCAAAAACCATAGCAGCCACAACACCAACAGATGCACCTATTAAAATTGCTGCACCAGAAACCCCTACTGCCTTGCATAAAAATACACCAAGCATTGCAGCAAATGCAGCAACAACATTTTCCTTGGTTAATTTTTGCGACACTAGTAAACAAATAAAAATAGAAGTCATTGAAAACGACGCGATAGCAAGCGGCACTTCAACTGCACTTCCGAGCAAAACGCCAACAACATTTGCAAGTGCCCAAGACGTACAACTTAAAACATTTACGTAAAGGGCTCGTTTAACGCTCCATGTGCCTTCCACAAACTTTTTTAAGTTAACGCCAAAAGATTCATCGGTGACAGATGCAGCAAACAAAAAGGAAACGAGCTTGCCACTTCCCTTGCACCAACCCGACAAAGATGCTGAATAAAGCATTTGCCTTGTATTCACAAGTGAAACGCTTGCAATTATTGACGAAATAGAACTTGCTGCAAGCCACATGTTAGGTATCATGAATTGCCCCGCACCTGAGTAAAACAAAAACGAAAGCAAAAACACCTGCAAGGCGCTCATACCAATAGAATGCTCCAAAATGCCACAGGGAACACCTATAACAACGTAGCCCAACATTACTGGGAGTGCTGCTTGAAAAGCTGGTTTTATGTCATGTAAAAAACGCATTGAATTGATATGTTTATTTCCTAATCGTAAATTGAAATTGTAAATTAAACAGTAGACAACGAGAATATTTAGTATATCTACCACAATTCACCATACACACATGAAAATTTAAACAGCCGTTACGCATTTTGAGGCGCAACAAAAAAGCAAACCTCCAACACTAATTTACAAAAAGGTAACCAGTTTAAGTTGACTTTGTTTAAAATTTAATTTCCCAGTTCAATTGACTATTATCGCTCTAAAGTTAGCGAAAAACATTTAACAAAGCACAATTTAAGGTGGCAGGCATGAACGAAAGTCTCGGGCGAATTTTAATTGTTGACGACGAAGCATCCATAACCGAATTTGTAAGTTATGCACTAAAAAAAGAAGGTTACGAAACCGATGTTGTGGACAACGGCGAGGCAGCGCTTGCAAAAGCGAAGCAAAACGAATATGACTTGTTCATTTTAGACATCATGCTGCCAGGAATTGATGGCTATGAACTGTGCAAGCGCTTGCGCCCTAAAACGTCTGCCCCAGTGCTGTTTTTAAGCGCACGCGACAGCGAACTGGACAAAGTTGTTGGTCTTGAAATTGGTGGCGATGATTATCTAGCAAAGCCATTTGGCGTGCGCGAACTTGTTGCACGCGTGCGTGCACTGCTAAGGCGCGGGCAACCTGACGGCACGTTTGGGCTGCATAAGGCTGTAAAAGCAGGCGGCATTGTGCTTGATTTGGATGCGCACACGGCAACAAGCGAAAAGGGCGAACTTCACCTAACGCCCCGCGAATTTGAAATGCTTGAATGCTTAATGAAAAATGCTGGTAAGGTGGTAAGCCGTGAAACACTGCTTCACGAGGTGTGGCAGTGGGACTGCATCACAGAAACAAAAACGGTTGACACACACATTAAACGCCTTCGCGATAAAATTGAAGAAGGTGGGCTTGATTCAAGCCTAATTGAAACAGTACGCGGCTACGGTTACAGGTTTAAAAAATAAACAAGCTGCAAACATATTTTTGCGTTTTATGCACACTATTATGCCTGCTAGTTGGCGGCATATGCATTGTTTTGTGCATTGGCGCATTTGGTGTGCCCATTTTTTCTTTCCTAATTTTGTTACCAACAACAGTGTTTATTTTTTGCATTAGTTTTGTTATAGGCCATTTTTTAACGGAACCTTTGCACGAGCTCGCCCTAAAAACAAAAGGTGGGCAACTTCGAAACGATGGCAAGCTGTACCCTGACGGCAGGCTGTACGAAGCCGATGTTCTTACGCGCAACTTTTTGGAACTTGCTCAAAAAAATGCACAGCAACAACAAGACCTTGCCCTTAAACAACAGCGCCAAAACGATTTCATTAGCGATGTTGCTCACGAGCTTAAAACGCCGCTAACCGCCATTCGCGGCAATGCGGAAATTTTGTCTGACCCCGACTTGCCGCCCGATTTGCATGACAAATTTTGCAACATTATTGTTAGCGAAAGTGAACGTCTAAGCCGCCTTACGCATGATTTACTAGCTCTTCAACGCATTGAAGCAGAACCAGTGCCTGCTAAAATGCAGCGCATAAACTTGCGCGAACTTGCTGTAGACGTTGTTGAAACGCTTGCATCAATTTTGCACGAGCGTCATGCACATGTGCATGTTATAGGTGAAGCACCAGACGTTTTAGGCAATCCAGACAGTTTGCGTCAAGCAGTCACCAACTTAGTTGAAAATGCTAGCCGTTTTGTTGGGCCTGCTGGCAACATTCGCATTGAACTTTACGGCATGAACGGAAATGCAATTATTGCTGTAAAAGACGATGGCGAAGGGTTTGGCGATGTTGACCCAAAGCTTTTGTTTGACCGTTTCTACCGCACCGATTTAAGCCGCGCGCGCGGCACTGGTGGCACTGGTCTTGGGCTTGCTATTGTTAAATCAATCGTCGACAACCACGATGGCAGCGTTGAAGCTTTCAATTTAGATGAAGGTGGTGCTTGCTTTATGATTGCGCTACCTTGCATTCCAGCCGATTTAGGAAATAAAAAGCAAGCGAAGAAGCAAACATTACGCCAAGCACGTAACTAACTTGCCATCATAAGCGTTTTAGTTAAAGCTCGCTCATGCCGCTAAAACACATGTTCCTTCCACGGCCAATATCACTGTTAGCGCTGCTAGTAAATAGCGCAATTATTTTCTGCTGCTTAGCAGCTTTAGCGCTGCATTGTAACCGCCCGCACCTTGCGTTAAACATTTGGACACGCGCGCAATTGTTGTAGCAGAAACGCCTGTACACGCTTCAATTTCTGTATAAGACATGCCATCATTTAGCATTTTAGCAACCAACAGACGCTGAGATGTTTCATGAATTTCTCGCGTTGTAAACAAGTCTTGCAAAAGCGCATAAATAGTGCCCTCGCTTTTCATGTTTGCCAACACATATAGCAAACTATCAACATCGCTTGTTTTCGTTTTATCTTGCATGGCTAATTACTTTCTAATATTTTCACTTATATGTTCTGCCAAATATTATAAGTGCTTGATACACCTGTTCAAAAGCTGCTTGTTGTTAAAGTTATATTTAAGAAATCCACGGCAGCTTTCAATGCGGCTAATGCAGTTAAATCATCGACAAAACTTACATCTATGCGCGCTATACCAGACTTTTCATTCAACCACTCGCTTGTACCTACAATTGTACCGTTGCTAAAGGCTGGTGAAATTTCATGCGCATTAAAGCCATGGGGCTTAGGCGTTTCTGTTTGCATTTGAACTTGAACGTCAACAATTATGTGTTCCAGTAAATGCGGCAGTGGTGTTTCATTTATAACCGCGCCAAACGTGTTTGCACACTCACATTCGTTTACACAAGCATGGTTTGGCAA
>CAYVDR010000061.1:2437-7613 GCA_964450625.1 uncultured Senegalimassilia sp. | reverse complement strand
TATTCTAATGCAACCTTAAATTTTCACAAGGAATAAACATAATAATGAGGAATGGCCTACGGCGTGGGAGTAGGGTTGATGAGTTTGGGCCCCCTTACGGGGAAAAGATTAATTAAATCATGCACTTTGAGAATTGGATAATTTAATTTGGGTTTCCGTCCCCTCGCGGGGAAAAGGGCTAATCAAAACGACACAATCTTAATAAAAAAATCCCACGCTTAATTAAAAGCATGGGATTTTGTAAATAAATTATAAATTAATTTATTTAATTAAACAACTTGTTTAATTGCAGGCATTAAATCGTTGTTATCTTCGATACGTAACATTCTAATATCTTCAACACTAGCACTAAACCATGAATATTGCCTAGCCAATTCTTGCGCAGCAAGAACACAAGTTACAGCATCTACTTTATCCTTTTTTCCAAAATAAACTGAGCCTTGTTGACGTTCGAAACCATATTTATCTAGCGTTTTTCTAATATCCGAATAAGCATTAGTATAATTAGGAGAACCATAAGTTTTAGATAATGTTTCCTGTTCTAAATCAAAAGCAATTGCATACATGGCATTCATCTTTCTAGTTTAACCTTTCTAACAATCCTCATTATATCATTCACTCACAAATTAAAAGTACCTGCAGGTTTCCGTCCCCTCGCGGGGTGAAAGTAAATAAATCAAATACACATGCGCCAAAACACTACACCACTTCGCTTAAAGTTGCGCTGCTAATCACGGCTTTGTACTGAAACATTGCACTTGCCCATGGGGTAATTATTTTTGCCTACTTTACCGTATTTCATTGTGTGTGGTGCCACGCCAAGTTGGCAATCAAGCCAATGACGATGGTCTACCTTTGCCTTTTTAAGGCGCCCATTGCGAGGATTATATATAGGTTTAGGCTTAAAACCTGCCCTTTCAACACTGCCCCACAATGAAAAATACTTCGATTTATCTATTTCAGTTGGAAACTTGCTGTATAAAATATTCGACATGGCATGCAACCGTTCCTCTTTTGAACCATACAATGCCGCTGTAACAGTTTTGCTTGCAAAGTCCACGCCACCGCCAATGTAGCAGGTAGCAGCACTTGTTTCCTGATGGCTGCTTTTTTGTTGTTTGGCTGCCTCGCTTTGATGAAGGCGGCAAAAGCCAGTACCACCAACTGCCTGGTTTCTGCAGCGCTCCCCAGCAAGTGGACCAGATTTTGCAACATATTGGCATATATTACTTGCAGGTTTTTTGTTTTCGCTGCCATTTTTACTGCTGTTGTCACCGTTTGCATTTTTGAAATTGCTCAAGAAATGCTCCGAGTAAAAATTAAAGGAACGCTGCAAAATAGTTGAAATTCCTTGTGCATCTAAAACTGGGTTGTTTAAATATTTGTCTATGCGGCTGTCTACATTAATGTTTATAAACACTTTAGTGCCTGGTTGCAAACACTCACGGTAGATGTTAAGTTCATTGCCTTCAAATTGCGCAAGTTTACCCATTTTTCTTTTATGGCTGGCAGAATCGTTCGCTGAGAAAAGGTCAAACTTTTTGGCAAACACTAAATTGCTAACCGAAATGGGCTCTGAGTCTGAAACAGAAATGTACTTTAAAATATCATTTAAAATGTTTGAATTCATTTTGTCAGGTTGTTCTTTAAAGAAGGCTTGGTTGATTATTTCTTTGTCTTCTAATTTTTTGCTGCTGTTTAAAGGTTGTTCCGTATGGTTGCGGCAAAAGTCCTTAAAAACCGTGTTGTTTCGCAATAGGTTTAGCAATATGGCAGTGCGTAGCATGCCTTTTACGCTTGAGCCTGGGATGTATGGGTTGCCGTAAGCATCTTTTACAAATTCCCAAACATCATTGTATAAAATTGCACCACGCTTTGCTGTTGCTAAGTTCGATTCCAATGCATATGCAATGGAAGTTTCAGCAACTTTGTGCATGTCTGCGTTTTGTTGCAGAAAAGTTTGCAGGTCTAAACCTTTGTTCTTGTCTTGTAAGAAGTCACAGTAATCGCTGACTTGTTGCGCATTAAGCTTTGAAACAAATTTGCGAGTGTCTAAAATTACTATTTTGTTGCTTTTTACAAAGTAATCCTTTTTTGTGTATTGGTTCCCATTGCCAATGTGAACCAGCCCAGAAACTTCAATTTCCATACAATAATGGCGAATGGTCATGCGCCTACACCTCCATCCACAATGCACGTGCATAACGGTAAACTGAGTGCGCACCTGCTGTTGCGTTTACATGAAACACACTGCCTGTGAAAGGTTGCTTAAACACAGAACCTGGCGCAAACAGCCACATGTCACGCTTTTTTTGGAATGTTGACGCATGCGTGGCCGATTGCACAAAGCCGCTTTTGCGTTTTAAGCTATAGTGTGCGCCATCCAACAAATTGTTTGTAAGTTCTTCTGGGCAGGGCAGTGCGGAAGAAAGAAGCATTCCTTTGTTTTTGAAATTAGAGGTTACCGCTCCCTCAAACATGGCTGCACTTTCAAATTGCGCTTGAAAGCGCCCATAACCGCTGCTTCTTTTACCACCAATGCCAGAATAGCCAAGTTGCTCAAACAAAGGTGCAATATCAAACGTTCCATTAACAAAGAAGTAAATGCCACAGTTGGGGTTAAAAGTGAAACTGCCAACATGGTAAGGTTCAGCGTCTTGGCTTGTTTGCCTTGTTAAGTTTACTTTAGTGCGCAAATTTGAAACCCCAAGCTGAAATTTATTAAGCTGGTCAACAAAACTAAGCGAGGCGTCCCAATAGCTTGAAAGCGCATGCAACGGAATGTATTGAAGCTGCTTACGTGCCTTTTGCTCTTGCGCTGCATAAAGCTTTTGTTCAAACGTGCTTTCAGCGTTAATATTTTCACCTGGCGCTTTAGCTAATGGCAACGGAACATACAGCGCATCATTAATGTATGGCAGTGCATCGCTAAATGCAATGTCCCCTTGGTTTGCAGCTTGAAACAGTTCGGTAGCACAACCCATTTTTAGTGCTTCAATGTATAAAGCACTAAACAGCGTAGCAGCATCACAAGTGTATGCACTGTCAGTTAAGCGCCCTTCACCAAAGTGAACTGGTGCACTAAACGACAGTTTTACAATTTGGCATGTCATGACCTACCTCAAGTTCAAATCTGGAATGGCAAACGCTTTGTCACCAGTAACAACTTCTGCACCGATATCATTAAAACAAACGCGCCCATTGCCCCTGGTGCCGCCACCGCCAAGGTAATCGTTTTCAAGCAGATTCATGGCAGTGGTAATGTTTTTAAAATCTTCTTCAACTTCGTCTGGGTTTTCCACGTTGTAAATAACTTCAAAGTTAAATTTTGCACCACGAATAACGCGCTCAATTTGGCGTGGGTTTGCAATGCAGGTTAGGCGATCGATGGTGTTTTCAAATTTGCTCTCAAAAATTTGTGGAAGGTCGTTTTTATTTTGCAGAAAACAATCGCTAAATTGCAAGCGCGACATTTGCATGCCTGTGCCTGCCCCGTCGCTTTGCTTTTGGCTGGAGCCAAACAAGCGCTTAATTTCAGCGCAATCGTTTTCAAAACCTGCTGTGCCGTTTGCAGGCACGCTACCCATTTCTTGTGCAAGAAGCGCACGCATTTTGCCTTTTAACGTGGAACCAGGAATTACAGGGTCGCGCGTAAGAGGGTCACGCACCACTGGCGAGTCTATGGCGCCTATTACGCTAAACGAATCGTCACCGCCAATGTGAAGCCCCGTTTTTACTTCAATTGTGCCCTGAATTTTAATTTTTGTATAAGCCATAATTTACTCCTTGCCACCATAGAATTTAAAGTATGCAACCAGGCTTTCTGCGTACCTGCAATACAAAATAAACTGCTCGTATGTTTTAATGCTGTCTAGAGCATTCATTAAGCCGGTGCCTTTTATAAATTTTTTAACCGTTTCGTTTCTGCCACATTCATAAGCCATTTTTGCTTTCAAGTATTGAATATCACTTTTATATTTTTCATAATCCTCTGGTTTATTAATGCGAGTGTAAACGTTGGTAATATAGGCATAAATGCCGCGCAACTTAGATGTTGACAGCCCTTCAAACCATAACTCCCTTCCTTTGGATTTTGCATTAGAAACAATTTTGTTTGCCGCATCTGCAAAATTAAAATTATTGATGGAAGCTTTTTGAGTTAATTGCAATTTAACATCCATCGGCTTTGCTTCCCTTTCTTGAACATTTTCATTTTCCATAATTTCTCTCACCTTTCTCTTGTGCTGTAAACGTACCATTCAAGTGCTGTTATAAGGGCTAGCCTTTCCTTTTCACTTTTAGCCCAGTTAAAGAACTTATCGCAAATAGCGTCGCGCTGTTGCCTGGCATCTTTTTTGTTTTTATTACATTTATTGCTTTCGGCGTCATCAAAGCTTCTTGCAAGCAAATAGGCAAGGCGCGGTGGAGAAATTGCTTGGTCAAAGTTGCACAGCAAAGCATGCATTTTGTATATGAACGCCTTGCCTTTATCATTTTGCTTAAATATTTTAGCAACTTCTTGCATGCGCGGCTCAACTACATCCTCTAATTCTTCCCATGTAAATGCTAACTCTTTGCGCCATAACACAACTGCATTTTTTGCGTAAAAGGTTTTACTGCCACCTGCTTTAACGTGCGCTTTTGCCACATCCAAAAGCTTACCAGTTTCACAAGCCATGCGAGCAATTGGGTATGTTTCGTTGAACATGCCAATGCCTGCACTTAAAGTAAGTGAATTGTTGCCCGTGAATTCATGCCAAGACTTGTGAATTTTCATGGCGGCATAAATTATGTCATTCCAATTGCCCACAGCGAACAGGTCGTCACCGCCAGAATATATAATTTGCAGTTTATAGCCAGCCTTATCTAAAATTTCATTTATTTTATGCTGAAAGAAGTAACTTACCGACCTGCTAAGAGTTGCCACACGGCTAATTGAAACTTTATTAGCAGGAAAGCCAGCACTAAATGCCACACCTAAATTGTCAACATCTAGGCGCAAAACACCAAGCCTTTTAATGCCCTTGCCAGGTTCAAGGGTTACACCACATTGCGAATATGCTGAATAGCCTTGGTTTTCCATCTTGGCAGTGTAGTCACCAAACCAAATGTGCGAAGCCAAGTTAATGCCAGCGTCCCAAGAGTTTTTTGTGTACACGCGTTTTGCGTTTGGTTT
>CAYVDR010000061.1:0-2337 GCA_964450625.1 uncultured Senegalimassilia sp. | reverse complement strand
CAAGTTTGGCAGAAAGGGTTTCAAGCAACTGGTAAAACTTGTGTCCGTTGTTTCTTTTTATTCCAAGGTCTTCTGCGGTGCAAGCAACATGTGCAAAGGCAACATATAAAGCTGTTCCATGTTTTGCAATAAACCACTTTTTTAATTCTTCTTGGAATTCGTGTAGAGCATGTTTGGTGTTTTCGGTGTTCGGCAACAGCAAGTAAGCACCTCCACCGCCAATATGCAGCGCGTTTGGTCTGTACAAATTCATGCGCTCAAGCAACTCATCAACAATGTGTTGCATCATGAAATCCAGGTACAAACTGCGCGCACGAAGCTGCTTTAGGGCGCCTGCGCCACTTATATTGTAGATGAAATCTTGTATGCCAGTCATGTCAAGTTCAACAAGCAAAAACATTTGCTCAGAATAATACTTTTGTGAGGTTTTTTGATTAAACAGAGCCTCGCGATAGTTTGTTATGCCTTTTTCCTGCATGTAGTCGTAAATGCATACAGCAAGTGCAGCAGTTGTTTTCGCATGGTCATACAGCGACACGTCAAGAATTTCATGCTTGTTTGTGGAAGAGGGCATATCGCGTGTTTTTGCTTCAAGCAAATTTAGAAGGGAATTAATTTCTTTACTAGAAATGCTCATGCAAGAAAGCTGCGTTCTTATTTCTTCAAGCGCACCAGAATAATTTGCTAAGTGAAGTGTGTTTTTACTGCTGTTCGCATTTAAGATGTTAAAAATTTTATGCATCTCAATTTTGATATCAAATTCCCTTTTATATTCTTCATCACCCTCGTTTTTTCTGTCCATGCCAGCGGAAATGTTGTCAGCAAAATAGGTAATGTAGGCCAGTGAATTAGGTTCAAGCTTAGTTTCACCTGCTTTCATTTCCTTTGCGTGGTGGTAGCGTATTTGTTCGGCAACTTGCATTGCTTCCTCGCATTGAAAAAATTCACTTCTAATGGAATTAAAAAATTCTTCACCTAGAAAACTATGGCTATGACCAAGAAATATTCGGTATACTACTTTACCAATGTCATGCAGCAATGCGCCAAAATATAAAATTGTTTTGCAGCTTGGCTTGCTTGAAATAACATCTTGCGCCTTATGGCTATTAAAGTTGTTATTCAACTGAACCCCCTTTATTTGTTGCGGTTAACGTTGCAGGCGTTTCCAACATTTGAAACCCGCCCATTCCCATGGCTGTTTTAATGCCAACGCCTGATGTTTGCGCAAATGAAAGCAGCATGCAAACAAGCCCTCGCAGTGTTTTGGAACCGTTGACTCGCAGGGTTAAAGACCCAACAAATGCTGGTATTTTGTCCGTTTTGCTCATGGTACGAGAAAAGTAACGAGAGCGCAAGTTGTATGAAGTAATGATTGTGTTAGAGGCAATATACGGCACAGTCTCTGCGTCTATTTCACTGTCTTGTGCATAAATTTTGTTATAGCGCATAAGCAGGTTTTGAAAAAGCAGGCGTGCACTTGGCACAATAACGTAGTTCCCTTTGCTCTTAAATGCCGTTGGGGTTATAAAATTCATACGAAACGTAGGGCTTGTGTTGCTGCCTAGCAATTCAAGCAGGCTGGAAATATCAAAAGTTTTGTAAGCATGCTCTTCAACATTAAAACTTGCATGTTTGTTTCGCAGAGTAAACGCTTCAACCTTTCTTATTGGGTCAATAAGTTGCTCGTGTGCTTCAGCGTTAAGAGCATTAATTTGCCAAACAATTTCTCCATCTGCGTTTTTGTAGCAATGCTGGCTGTACGGGTGAAACGTGGACTCATGCAACTTTTTTGCATAGGCGTTGCTTGCGTGACTTAGTAAAACGCTTTGAAGCATTGGACCGAATGCACTAATTGAAGCATCAGGCACATCAATGCTTTCTGTCGGCTTAATGTGAAGTGTAAGAGTGGTTATAGTTTCCACAGTGCCCCTTTCCTGTTGCGTGTTTTATTGAGCTTGTCGCCTAAAGTGTAGCGTTGCCATTATCTAACATGTAGCCTTAAAAAAATTACCTGAGAGTACAGATAATAAAACTTGCACCCTTTATTGTTAAGACCAAAGCCTGCTGCGTTGTAAAAGTCCCTTGAAAAAATTTATGATACACTAAAAAGTCGTTTAAAAAAGTTGAATAACACAAGGTCAAATGAGGTTTTAAGACAATCAGTTCCAAAAGCTTTGCATTTGCGCATAAGCAACTTACTACAGCTTTGCTTTGCAACATGTTAAAAAGTTGCAATTGGGTTTCTGTTTGCGCTTGATACTTTCACATTTGTTAGAATTGCCACTGCATTATTTCCTAATTTGAAAGGTGCTAGGTATGAATATTGTTTTATTAGGT
>CAYVDR010000060.1:0-7778 GCA_964450625.1 uncultured Senegalimassilia sp. | reverse complement strand
GTAAAATTTCTTCCATGCAGCACAGCACTAAAAGTGCCGAGGATGCCGCACAGCGCGAGAGTCAACAAGCTGCCGCGGTTACAAAACGTGCGCAATTAATTGAAAAACTGGAAATTCCAAAAACACCTTACGATGCGCTACTGCTTGCACGGGCTGCTTTCCCTGATAAATTGTACATTACTAGCAATGCTGAAAAAACAGCACGCGATTTCACGCTTGGCTATGTTGATGAAACATGGAATGCTCTGCGCGACATGGCAACATTGCTGCACCCAATTATTTTCTCCGATGAATCGGCTGACGTTGTTGCACTTTTTGAAGCACAATCCACGTTTGGCATTGCAATGTCAGAAGGGCCAATGACACAAAAAAGCCCAGCGCTAATGCGCCTTCGCAAGCTTGATTACATGGGCAAAACCGTTGACATGTCTGCACATGTTAAAGGTAAAAATGCCGAATCTAACGATGGCACACTGCGCATTCATTTTTACCCCGATGCTAAAAACAAGCTACTTGTAATTGGCCACTGCGGCACACACTTGCCCACATATGCTTACAGCGGCAGGTAGGGTGGCTACACCAGAAGAAAATTTCGCAATAGCATTCATGTGTTTATTTCCCTTCCCATGCTAAAGGAACTCAAAAAAAATTTGGCGGGTGTTTTATGAGTTTGCAAGTTCTACCCGCCACTAATAAAGCGTTTGTGTGACAGTTTCTTTTTTAATTAAGGCACTAAAAGCGTCTCCCATTCCACGGCTTGTAAGTGCCTTTTTTGAATGCCACACTTATATTATGAACAAGCACTTTTGCAGAAACCTTGCAAAAACCTTGCACTAAAGCCCGTATTTAAACTGCACTTTATATTTCTAAATTTCCGCAATTTTATTTGCGTAATACATATAAATAAGCATGATTTATTTTCGTTAAAATTTATGCCTTCAGCACATACATTGTTGACATTAATTATTGGCTTGGCTAATTTATTAGTAAGCGTGAGTTCCTTTAACTTTGAGTTTCGTTTTAAAATGAAAACTTTCATAAGGAATTGGTATGCAACCCTCGTTCAATTAATATTTTTGTTAATACAATGTTATAAAGCTTTATATAAGTAAATGGTCAACCTGCTAATTTAAGGGGTGTACACATGGCATGTGCAGTTGAGAAGCATACACGCATGGAAGTTTTTTCAGGCTCTACAAACACACAGCTTGCAGAAGAAATTGCAAGCGAGCTTGGCACAACACTAGGCAACGTTAAACTTGAAAAGTTTGCAAATGGCGAAATTTATGCTCGCTATATCGAAAGCGTGCGTGGTGCCGATGTGTTTATTGTTCAGTCTGTTTGCGCTGCTAATGAAAACTTTGATGTAAACGATGCACTAATGGAACTTTTAATTATGGTTGATGCTGCGAAACGTGCAAGTGCACACCGTGTTAGCGCCGTTATTGCACATTACGGTTATGCCCGGCAAGACAGGAAAGCCGCCCCTCGCGAACCAATTACAGCAAAGCTTGTGGCAGATTTGCTAACTGCTGCAGGCATTGACAACATTATTGCAATTGACCTTCACCAAGACGCCATCCAGGGCTTTTTTGACATTCCTGTAAACCACATGACTGCAATGCCAATTTTTGTTGACTACTTTAAAAACAAAGGCTTTGCTTCGGACGATTTGTGTGTTGTCTCACCAGATGTCGGGCGCGCAAAGGCTGCAAAAAAGTTTTCTATGTTGCTTGATTGCGACATCGCGATTATGCATAAGGACCGCCCAAAGCACAACCAAGCGGAAATAACAGCACTTATTGGAAACGTTAACGACAAAATTTGCATTCTAAACGACGACATGATAGACACAGGTGGCAGCCTTGTTGCTGCAGCTACAACGCTTAAAGCAAAGGGTGCTCGCAAGGTTTATGCTTGTGCCACTCACGGTCTTTTCTCAGGTCCTGGCTTTGAGCGCATTAGTAATTCTTGCATTGAAGAGGTTGTTGTTACTAACGCTGTTCCTGTGCCACTTGAACACCAAAACGGCAAAATAAAAGTTCTAACCTTAGCCCCCTTGTTTGCACAAACAATTAAAAACGTTTACTGCAATGGGTCGGTGTCTTCACTATTCGAGTAGGCAGACATGTTTTTAGTCGCAGGGCTTGGAAACCCAGGTGAAGATTACGCAGACACTCGCCATAACGCTGGCTTTTGCGCTGTTGACGAAATTGCACCAAAGGTGGGTGCTAATTTTTGGAAACAGGAATGTGGTTGCCTAACTGCTAAAGGAACGTGGCAAGGCACAGAGGTTGTGCTTGCAAAGCCCCAAAGTTTCATGAACACATCGGGCGGGCCTGTAAAGCAAGCTATGAAAACTTACAATATCGATTGCAATCACCTTATTGTTATTCACGATGAACTTGACATTGCGCCTGGCAGCATTCGTGTTAAGTTTGGCGGTGGACATGCGGGGCACAATGGTTTGCGCTCCATTTGCGATAAACTTTGCAACCGTGACTGGTTTCGCGTGCGCGCGGGCATTGGCCGACCACCTGGGCAAATGCCAGTTGTTAAATGGGTGCTCGCGCGCCCTAAGGGTGAACTTGCCGACGCATTTGAGCAATCAGTAAACAAAGCTGCTGAAGCTACTTTGTTCTTAATAGAAAACGGTCTTGAAAAAACCCAACAGAAGTTTAATTAGTTATTTATTACAATTTAGAATTCAATCAAAATAAAGCCTACTAGGCTTTATTTTTTTACCCAAGCTAAGCTTAAGTTAATGGTCAGTGTACGTTATATAACTAATAAACAATTTGTTAATAACTAGTTTAAAGCGCTATATTTTTCATAGTTTTCAACAATTAGTAAATAAATAGTGGAAAAGCTAGAAAACCCCACTTAAACTACCATTTTATTACGAAAACTAATTCCAAAAAATTTTCGAAACAAGTTAAATTTATTCATTGTAAATAAAAATTTGTGAAAAACTTTTTACACTTTCCTATAGTTTTCAAGAAAATGTGGAAAACTTTTTGAAAACTACCTAGAATTAACTAACAATAAATCCCAGTTAGGTGGTAACTTTCACATGAATAAAAACTCTGGAATAAATAACGAAAATTTCGACTACAACACTGTTAATACAACAGCAAGAATTGCTTTGTATGATGACTTAATGAGCAAACCTCAGGTAACAGAAATAACCCCTGCTAAAACAAAAGAATTTATTGAAAAACTTGCAAGTGAAACATACAACCAAGCTAAAGAAGCTGGCGGCATTATTCCTTACACCATAATTTTGGAAGTGGCAGAAAACTTTATACACGCCAAATTTAAAGAAGTTATTGTCTCAATTCTAAACAATGGCAACACAATACGTTTTGCCGACCAAGGCCCTGGCATTAAGGATAAAGAAAAGGCACAACAACCAGGCTTTTCTTCAGCGAATGAAAACATGAAGGAATACATTCGCGGTGTTGGCTCTGGGCTTCCAATTGTAAAAGAATATCTAAATTTCACTAACGGCAAAATTACCATTGAGGATAACATGGGGCAAGGCTCTGTTGTAACAATTAGCTCTAGCACTACCGAACCTGAAAACACCAGTATTCCTGAAGCGGAAAATGGAAACATAAACAAGTCTGTAAACTATCTTACACAACAGCAGCAACCTAACAATATGCAACAAAATCAGTTAATTTCACAAGTAACACAACAAAATTGGCAAGCGGCAGCACCACTGCCACCAAACCAAACTCAACCGCAAAACAACCCATATGCACAAACAATTCCAGCCCCACAACCTTACCCTTACCCACAACAGCAACCATACCAAAACACCCAACCAGTTTACTCACCTTATACACAGCCAAACAACGTGGAGTACCCACAGGCAGCACAAAACCAAGCTAACAACAACTACTCAATTAATGTCCTGCCAATAATTTCAAAACTAGATGAAAAACAACGTGAATTTATAACTCTATTTTTTCACGAGGGTGTTTTAGGTGTAACTGACTTAAAAAACCTAACAGACACACCTAATGCAACAACATATCAAAAACTACAAGAACTTGAACAAGCAGGGCTAATTAAAAAAACTCCCGATAAAAAAAGAGTATTAACAGATTTAGGCACTGAACTTGCTAAACAAATTTAAAATGATTTAAAGCACTTTACTTAAAGAATGGATTGGACTTTATAAATGAATGGCGAAGAATTAGAACAGTTGTGGCTTAGAGTTTGTTCTAAGTTAAAGTCATACCCAGAAGTTGACAAAAACCAAGTTGAAGCGCTGTTTTCACGCCTACACCCACAAGCTGCAACAAAAGAAGGTTATATAATAATTACAGCCGACAACGAATTTATTAAAACATGGATTGAAAAGTTCTACACCGAATGGATTGAAAAAGCCTTAGAAGAACTGTATAAAGTAAAGTTCACGGTTTTCCTTGAAGTATTCCCATTAGATTCAAAACAACAAAGCAATAATAATGCAATTCCAAACATTCCTGAGGTCTTCTTTGACCAAAATAATAAAACACCTGAAGCGCATAACACCAATGAAGAAAGCAAGGCAGAAAACAATAAGAATCAACAAAAAAATAGTGAAACAGAAAATAATAAACTTAATCTAAGTTTAATTAACCAAAACAAAGCTAACAATCTGTCAGCATTCACGTTTGAAAATTTTGTAATAGGCAACTCAAACAGAATGGCATACCAAATGGCACTTTCTGTTGCTGAAGCACCAGGTAAACCGCATTTAAACCCACTATTTATTTATGGAAAATCGGGGCTTGGCAAAACTCACCTTTTACGTGCAATTCAAAATTACATTAGTAAAACAATTAAGGGTATGAACACAATTTATGCTGATGCATCCGATTTATACAACGATTACTCCGATGCAGCAGTTGAAAAAAATAAAAATAAAGACAGCTTTAGAACATTTAAAGAAAAATACGAGCAAGCTGATGTTTTACTAATAGACGATGTGCAACAACTTCAGGGTAAAAGAGCAACACTAGACATTGTGTTTCAAATTTTTAACAAGCTTACAAGTAAAGGCAAACAAGTTGTTTTATCAGCCGACCGTGCACCAAAAAACATTGATATTGATGATAGGTATAAATCGCGCTTTAACTCTGGTGGCACAATGGACATTCAATCGCCAGAGCTTGAAACAAAACTAGGCATCATTAAAAGCCACATAAAGGAATATCAAGAAAGCGAAAGCTCTACAAATTTAAACATTCCAAGCGAAATCCAATCATACATTGCTGAAGCATCCGGCTCAAACATTCGAGAATTAAAAAGTGCAGTAACAAAGGTAATTTACCAGCTTACATTTACTCCCAATAAAACCGTAACACTTCGCGATGTAAAACAGCTTTTGGAAAACCATTTTTCAAGCGGGCCTACTAAAAAACTTACGGTTGCCGACATACAAAAAGAAGTAGAAAACTTCTTTAAGGTATCCCATTCAGAACTAATAGGAAAAAAACGTAGCCGTGAAATCACTCATGCACGACAAGTTGCAATTTTCTTATGTCGTGAATTGCTTGAAATCCCATATGAAGACGTTGGAAAACACTTTAACCGCGACCACTCAACCGCAATGTATGCTGTAACAACAATAGAAACAAAAATGAAAGAAAATGAAGTCTTGCAAGAAGAAATTGAAACCATTAAACAGATAATAAAAGAAATATAAAAAATTAACAACATGTGAATAAGTTGTTAATTAAAAGTAAGTTTGCAACTTAATAACTATTGAAAATGAAAGAAATTTATAAATTATTTAACTAAGAATGTGGAAAACGTGGAAATAAAATACAAATTATTAAATGAACAAACAGAATAAAAAAATGCATTCTAAAAGGGAAAATAAAGTTTATAAACCTTTTAACCGACCTTATTATTATTATTATTATTATTATTATTTAATAACTAAAACAAAAAATTAAAAAGGAAATCAATACTGAAAGGAAAAACAAATGGAATTTAATATTAACCAATCGCAACTACTAGAAACAACAACAGTTGTACTCAAAGGAATTTCAAGTACATCCACAATGCCAGTTTTATCAGGAATTGAAATTGAAGCTATTGATAACAATTTAATTCTTCAAGCAACTGACTTAAACCTATCAATTAAATACACTGTAAACGCTTTAGTTGAACAACCTGGTAAAACAGTAATTCCTGGTAAACTGTTTTCCGACATTCTTAAAACACTTCCAAATGAAGCTGTAAATATTAAAACAGAAGAAAATAGTGCAATTATTACTTGTGCTACATCATCCTTTTCTATTAAAACTTTAAACGCTGAGGACTTCCCAGAGTTTCCAACTGTAGACATTAATCAAGAAATTGTTGTTCCTTACAATAAATTTAGCTCAATGATTAAAAAAGTCCAATGCGCTGTTTCAAGAAAGGAAGAAAACGCAATTTGGTCTGGTGTTTTACTAAAAAGCGAATCATCAACTTTAAAAATGGTTGCAACAGACAGCTACCGTTTAGCAATTTGTGAAACCCCTTTGAATGGTGAAACAACCGAAAACTTTGAAGCTATTGTTCCTGGTTCTTTCTTAATGGATTTAGCAATGCTAAACAATTCAGAAGATGATGTAAAAATTGGTTTAAATGAAAACCAGATTATTGTTACGTATAACAATTCAACATTCATAAGCAGAAAACTTGAGGGTAAGTACCCACCGTATGAAAACATTCTACCAAACTCTTTTAACACAACAGTTAAGCTAAATAAACAACAACTTCTTCAATGTGTTAAAAGGGCTAACATTTTAAATTCGCAGGCAGCAAGCGTAAAATTGAGCGTTGATATTGCAAATAAAACAGTGCAGCTTTCTTCAACTGCAAGCGATGTTGGTTCAATTCAAGACGTAATTCCATTTGTTGGTGAAGGTGAAGGGGAAAACAACGAAGTTAAATTTGGGTGTAAATACACTATTGATGGGTTAAATTCAATTCAGGATGAAAATGTTAACTTACTAATAAAATCCATCATGAAGCCCGCAGTTTTAAAATCGGAGGATAACAACTTTATGTATCTTATAATGCCTGTTACAACGAAATAAGTTTTACATAACAAATTCCATCCATACCACTGGCATCCGAAAACTCAGTTGACAGCCGCTTGCAAGCGCTTAGCCGGCTCCTTCTTGAAGTGTTCAGCGATAAGTGACATTGAAATTAAACTTAGGGCGGCATAAGGGGTATATTAATGAACACTAATGAGATAAATAAACGTTCTCTTGAAATGGCGAAAGAAATTTTTAAAACTGGTGAAGTGTACACATTTGAAGTTGGTACATTCAAAGGGCTTGCAAGCATTCATAAAGCGCTGTTTTTTGAGCTGTATGATTTTGCGGGACGTGTGCGTACGCAAAACATTTCCAAAGGCAACTTCAGGTTTGCAAATGCTCTTTATCTAAAAGAAGCCATTGCGGCAATTGAAAAAATGCCTGAAAATACGTTTGACGAGATAATTGAAAAGTATGTTGAAATGAATGTTGCTCACCCGTTCATGGAAGGAAACGGGCGTGCAACAAGAATTTGGCTTGATATGATGTTGCGTAAGAACCTAAATTGCGTCTGCGACTGGGCAAGCATTGACAAGCAGCAGTATTTGCAAGCAATGGAGCGCAGCACTATAAATTCACTTGAGTTAAAATGTCTTATAAAACCTTGTCTTACATCTGAAATTGACAGTCGTGAAGTTGTTTTTAAAGGCATTGAGCAGTCCTATTATTACGAGGGTTATGAAA
>CAYVDR010000059.1:0-7846 GCA_964450625.1 uncultured Senegalimassilia sp. | reverse complement strand
TTGCCTATGCCAAACTTAGTGCAGCCAAACCTGCACTAACTTTGGCAATCAACATTTTAGCGAATGTTTTGTGAACCTGCCAGCAAATTTGTAAGTTTGGTTTTGCACTGCGCAAAGGTTTTGGTATTATGCACAGCACGCTTTGCGCAAAAGCAATGCTTGCTTTTGTTTGCGCAACAAACGTGCGGGCGTGGCGGAATTGGCAGACGCGCTAGATTTAGGTTCTAGTGGGTAATCCCCGTGAAGGTTCAACTCCTTTCGCCCGCACCATTTTTTTCTCACTCACTTTCCACCTTTTCAAACTGGCTGTTGTAAAGGTTTGCGTAAAAACCGCCACGTTCTAAAAGCTGCGCGTGGTTGCCTTGCTCAACAATGGTGCCCCCATCAATAACAAGTATTAAATCGGCATTCTTTATGGTTGACAGCCTGTGCGCAATTACAAACGACGTGCGACCCGCCATTAAATTGTCCATGGCTTGCTGAATTTGCTCTTCGGTGCGGCTGTCAACATTTGATGTTGCTTCGTCTAAAATAAGCATGCGCCTGTTAGCCAAAATTGCGCGAGCAATTGTTAGAAGCTGGCGCTGACCTTGGCTAATGTTTGTGGCAGCTTCGTTAATTACGGTGTCATAGCCTTGAGGAAGCGTGCTTATGAAGTGCTCAACCCTGGCTGCTTTTGCCGCAGCCTGAATTTCTTCCATGGTTGCATCTAGCTTGCCATATGCAATGTTTTCCTTAATTGTGCCGTTAAACAACCACGTGTCTTGCAGCACCATGCCAAACTGGCTGCGCACATCGTGCCTGTTAAAGTGCGTAAGGCTGTTTGCGCCAAGCATAATTTTGCCGCTTGTTGGGTCATAAAAACGCATGAGTAATTTAACGATGGTGGTCTTTCCCGCACCAGTTGGGCCAACAAGGGCAACAGTTTGCCCCTCTTTCACGCTTGCTGTGAAGTCGTGGATTATTGCGTGCTCGGCACTGTAGCCAAAGTTTACGTCGTTAAATTCAATGCTGCATTCCACATCCTGAATTTCAGGTGTTGGGCTTTCCGCTTCAAGTTCGTCTTCTTCCAGGAACTCAAAAATGCGCTCTGCGGCTGCTGCCATTTGTTGAAACACGTTACCAACCTGTGATAGCTCCGTAATTGGGCGCGTGAAGTTTTCGACATATTGAACAAACGCTTGAATGTCTCCAACGGTTATTATGCCTGATGACGCTAGTATACCGCCAGCAATTGCCACGCCAACATAGCCAAGGTTTGACACAAATGTCATCACGGGCATCATTAGCCCCGATAAGAACTGTGACTTCCAGGCGCTTTCGTAAAGTTTGTTGTTTATGCTGCTGAACTGCTGTTTTGTTGTTTCTTCTTTGCAGAAAGCTTTAACAACAACATGCCCTGCGAATGTTTCTTCCACTTTCGCATTGATTGCGCCTAGTGTTTTTTGTTGCGCCTTAAAATGCTTTTGCGACGCTTTCACAATTATCGCAATAAACACGGCAGACACTGGCAAAATAAGCAGCGTGATGCCAGTCATTAGCGGGTTTATAACAAGCATCATTATTAGCACGCCAATAATTGTTGTAGACGATGTAATTAGCCTGGTAATGCCCTGGTTTAGGTTTTGACCAAGCGTGTCAACATCGTTTGTTATGCGCGATAGCGTGTCGCCAGTTGACGTTTTTTCAAAGTACGACATGGGCATGCGGTTGATTTTTTGGCTGAATGCCTGGCGCAGTTTGTAGCATGTGCGTTGCGTTACGCTTGTCATAAGCCAGCCCTCAATAAAGTTGCATGCCGAGCTTACAACATAAAGAACAAGCGCAATTACAATTGTGCTGGCAATTGCGCTGAAGTTTATGCTTCCTGTGCCATCCATTTTGGCAACAGCGCCACAGAACAGCTCGGTTGTGGCGTTGGAGAGCACTTTTGGCCCAATAACATTAAATATTACAGAGCCTATTGCAAACAAAATGGCGAATGCAATTTGAAACTTAAATGGTGCCATAAACTTGGCAAGCTTAACAATTGTGCCCTTGAAGTTTTTGGCTTTTTCACCACCCATCATGCGACCTTCAGGCCCTGGTGCATGACGTCTTTTTTGCGTGACTTTCTTTAAGTCCTCTGTTTTTGAATCGTTGTTAATCATGGGTTTGTGCTCGCTCATTTGCATTACCTCCCCTCCAGTTCGTCAGCCGAAAGCTGGGAAGTTGCAATTTCTTTGTATTCCTTGCAGCTGTCAAGCAGTTGTTTATGTGTGCCCTTGCCAACCAATTTGCCCTGTTCTAGCACGATAATTTGATCGGCGTCAATTACGGTGCTTATGCGCTGTGCAACAATAATAACCGTTGTGCCCGCAAGCTTGTTAGCAAGTTCATGGCGCAGCGCCGCATCTGTTTTGTAGTCAAGTGCGCTAAAGCTGTCGTCGAATAAAAATGCGCGAGCGCCTGTTGCTAGCGCCCTGGCAATTGCAAGGCGCTGCCGCTGCCCGCCCGAGACATTTGTGCCGCCTTGTGCAATGGGGGTGTTGAATTTCGTTGGCTTTGCATCAATAAATTCGCTAGCTTGTGCAATTTCAGCTGCTTGCTTAATGGTTTGCTGAAGCGGATGCTCAGCTTGGTTCATTTCAGCAGCATTGGTGGTGCTGGAAGCTGAATTAGGTTTTTGCAAAACGTCGCAGCCGTAAGCGATGTTGCTTTCAATTGTGCCGTCAAACAAAAATGCTTTCTGTGGCACATACCCAAATTGGCTGCGCAAATCATGCTGCGTCATGTTGCGCACATCAACGCCGTCAACGGTAATGCTTCCACCTGTAACATCGTAAAAGCGCTCGATAAGCTTTAAAATTGTGGACTTGCCGCAACCCGTGGAGCCTATGATTGCTGTAGTTTTCCCAGCGTGCGCAGTAAACGTAACATTCTCAAGCACATTGTTTGCACCATCGGCGTACTTAAAACTTACGTTGTTAAATGCAATTTCAGCACCACCGCTGCCATTTGTTGCAGCTTGCTTTTTGCTTGCATCACAAGCCATTTCTTGCGAGCTGCTTGTCGCTGGGTCTTGAATGGAAAGTGGGCAATTTATTACTTCATCAATGCGCTTAGCAGCCACATTGGCACGCGGAAGCATTATGGAAATCATACCAAGCATTAAAAACCCCATAATTATAACAACGGCATAAGTGATGAAGGCAATTAAGCTGCCAGTTTGAATTTCGCCACCGTCAACCGCAAAGCCACCAAACCAAATTATTGCCGCAGACACAGCATTCATAATTAGCATCATGGTTGGCATCATAAATGTCATCACGCGGTTGGTGAACAATTGAGTTTTCATTAGGCGCAGGCTTGCTTCATCAAAGCGCGCTTCTTCGAATTCTTCCCTACCAAATGCGCGAATAACGCTTAAGCCCGTTAGTGTTTCGCGCGAAATTAGGTTAACTTTGTCGATTAGCTTTTGCATAATTTTGAATTTGGGAAGTGCAATTTTCATGAGCATTACTAAAATAAGACCCACCGCCACAATTGCCACAATAACAATCCAGCCCAAAGAAAGGTTTGTTTGCGCGATCATCACAATGCCGCCAAGTGCCAAAATGGGCGCGTAAAACACCATGCGAAGCAGCATTACCGAGACCATTTGCACTTGTTGCACATCGTTTGTGGCGCGCGTAATTAGCGATGCTGCCCCAAAGCGCTGCACTTCGGCGTCGGAAAAAGCTACAACTTTTGAAAACAGCTTCTCGCGCAAATCCCTGCCTATTTTTGCGCCCACAACTGAAGCCAGGGCACCTAAACAAATGGCAGCTATAACACCAATGCCGCAGCATGCAAGCATCATACCGCCAGTTTTAAGCAGGTAATTCATTTGCACTTCTTTTAAGTCATAGCCAAGTGCCTCGTATTGCGCTTTTGCGTCTTGGATACTTGTTTGTTCACTGTCGTTAGTTGACGTTAGTTCAATGCCCGACTGCTCAATGCCAACGTTTACGATGTTTGCCGTAAATGTTGGAAGCGACAAATCGCAAAACGCCTGCACAACCAAGAGAAGTATGATGGCTAAAACAGCCAATTTATGCTTTGCTAAGTTTTTAAGTATGAGCATTAAAAGCCCCCTACAAAATGGATTTTCGCGCTAGTAACAAGGTTATACAATTCACGTTTCAAATTAAAATTTTGCATTACATTGCTATTGTTTAAGCTTACAAAATCCACCATATCTACGAATGAAAATCGCACACAATTTTTTGGTTGCTGTTAATATAAGGCACAAGAAATTAGAAGGGTTAAACGTAAGCGAAGGGGCTTTGAAATGGCTTTCGTTCATTTGCATAATCACACCGAATATTCCCTGTTAGACGGCTTAACGCACGTAAAAGACATGGTGCGCCGTGCAGCCGATTTAGGGATGCCTGCCGTGGCTATTACCGACCACGGCGTTATGTCTGGCGTGCCTGAACTTTGCAGTGCGTGTGATGCGGTTGAAAAGGAAACTGGCAAGCGTGTAAAACCAATTTATGGCTGCGAAGTTTATTTCACAGACGACGAAGAGCTGCGCACCGATGCCAAACCAAAGCTTTACCACTTGGTGTTGCTGGCGAAGAACAATACGGGCTACCATAACTTGCTTCACTTGGTAAGTGAATCGCATGTTAAAAACTTCTACTACAAGCCACGCACCACGTTTTCAATGCTGCAAAAATATGGTGAGGGGCTTATTGGTTCATCTGCGTGCATTGCAGGCATAATCCCAAAGCTTTTGGACAACAACCAGTTTGACGATGCTGTTGAGTGGGCAAACAAGCTGGCAAGTTGCTTTGCGCCAGGTGACTTTTACATAGAACTTCAAAACCAAGGGCCCGAGGTTGTTACAAACAACGGCATGTCGCAAGTGCAGCTAAACCACCAGCTTACAGATGTTGCAAAGCGTGCGGGGCTAAAAACAATTGCAACAAACGACTTCCATTACTTGTTGCAAGAGGATGCACGTGCGCAGGATTTAATGCTGTGCATTGGTACGGGTGCTACGGTAAACGAAGCCAAGCGCTTGCGTTTTCCAAACGACCAGTTCTACATGAAAACGGAAGAGGAAATGCGGCAGGCCATGGCTGATTTCCCCGAGGCTTGTGACAACACGGCAGAGGTTGCCGAGAAGTGCAACGTTGAGCTTGAGCGTGATTCCATTTTGCCAAAGTTTCCGCTGCCAGAAGGCGAAAGCGAGGAAAGCTGGTTTCGCCACCAAGTGCTTGAGGGTTTGAAAGCACGCTACGGCGAGCCGCTTTCAGACGATGTTTCAAAGCGTGCCGAATACGAGATGTCTGTTATTATTCAACAGGGCTTCCCTGCGTACTTTCTTATTGTGCAGGAATACTTAAACTGGGCACGTGAACAGGGCATTGGCGTGGGGCCAGGCCGTGGGTCTGCCGCAGGTTCAATTGTTGCATACGCCATGGGCATCACCGATTTAGAGCCGCTTGAAAATGGGCTTCTGTTCGAGCGCTTCCTCTCGCCAGAGCGTGTGGAAATGCCCGATATCGACTGCGACTTCGAGGACGAACGTCGCGGCGAGGTTATAGATCACATCCGTGAAGTTTATGGCGCCGACCACGTAACAGGCGTTATAACTTTTGGCAAGTTGGCAGCGAAAAACGCAGTGCGAGATGCTGCACGTGTGCTTGACTACCCCTACAGCACAGGCGACAAAATTTGCAAAATGATAGGCGACGAAATTGGCATAACAATAGATGCTGCCTTGCAAGCAAACCCCGAGTTCAAAAGCGCATACGAAGCTGAAGAGGACGTGCGTGTTGTTGTGGATGCTGCACGTTCCATTGAAGGGCATATTCGTGGTGAGGGTGTGCATGCGTGCGCAACAATCATTTGCCGTGACCCCATGGAAGACCACGTGCCAATTAAGCGTGACACAAAAGGCGGCGGAATAATCACGCAATACGATGGTCATTACACGCCCGATTTGGGGCTTTTGAAGATGGACTTCTTGGGTCTGCGCACGCTAAGTGTGCTTTCGCGTGCATGCCGCAACATCGAACAAACCACTGGCAAAAAAATTGTGCCCGAAGAAATTCCCATAGACGACGAAGGTGCTTTTGAACTTATGCGAACAGGCAACATGGATGGCTTGTTCCAGGTGGAAAGTTCGCTTTACGTAACGCTGTTTAAGCGCTTGCCACCGCAACGCTTCAGCGACATTGTGGCGTCAATAGCTCTAAATCGCCCAGGTCCGCTGGAATCAGGCATGGTGGATGACTATGTGAAAGTTGCAAGCGGCAAAGCACCTGTTCACTACTACGATGCTCGCTTGCGCCCTGTGCTTGAAGAGACATATGGCACCATTGTCTACCAAGAGCAAATCATGCGCTTGTCAATGGTTATGTGCGGTTTTTCGGCTGGTAAAGCTGACAAATTGCGCAAAGCCATGGGCAAGAAAAAAATCGATATTATGCGCCAGCTTAAGGAAGACTGGAACCAGGGTGCCGTTGACAACGGCTACTCAATTGATGTTGCTAAGCAAATTTGGGACGACGCCGAAAAGTTTGCTAAGTACGCATTTAACAAGTCGCACTCGGCGGCATATTCAATTTTGGTTATGCGCACGGCATACCTAAAAGCCCACTTCCCGTCGGAGTTTATGGCTGCTGTGCTTTCAAGTTACATGGGCAAGGCCGATGCGCTAATCCGCTACATTTCAAGCTGCAATCACAATGGCACGCCTGTGCTTGCGCCAGACATCAACACATCCAACGTTGAGTTCACCCCAGTTGAGGGCGGCATTCGTTTCGGGCTTGTTGGTGTGCGTGGTGTTGGCGAAAACGTTGCTGAAGAAATTATTGCCGAGCGCGAGAAAAACGGCAAGTACACAAGCCTTCACAACTTTGTGAACAGGCTTGATTCAAAGTGCTACAACCGCAAAGTTTTGGAAGCGCTAATAAAATCTGGTGCGTTTGATTCAACTGGCTACACTCGCAAACAACTTATGTATTTCGTCGACGAAACCACGCTTTTAAACGGTGCATCTAAACGCCAGCGCGACCGCGACCGTGGGCAAATGAGCTTATTTGATATGCTTGATGAAAGCGAAGTCAACGATTTTATCGAAGCCATTCCCGAGCCAGATGGTGTTGAGTGGCCACGCCGCATGAAGCTTAACTTCGAGAAGGAAATTTTGAAAATTTACGTTTCTGACCACCCGCTTCGCCCTTATGAAAAAGAAATTGGAAAGATTACGAACTATACAATGGCGCAGCTTCGAGAAGAGAAGAAAGACATTCGCTCGGGCACGTTTGCTGGCATGGTGACAAACGTAAAAACACAGCTTACACGCCGTGGAACGAAAATGGCAAAGTTCACGCTTGAGGACACAACAGGCACTTGCGAATGCATTTGTTTTAACTACAACGATTCAGACCCAACAAAAAAGGTTGAATATGAAAATGCGAACTCAATTGTTGAGGATGCAATAATTAAAATTAAGGGCAAGTTTGAGCACAGCGACCGTGGCAACCAAATTATGGCTTTTGAGGCACACAGAATTGACCTTGCCCAAATTGACTCTGCAGGCGAAAGTTCAAGTGCACGTGCAACTGCCAATGCAACCGACACACCTGCGCAGCCTGGCGAGCTGAAGTTGCAAGTTTCGTTTGACAAGCTGAACAGCGCATGCCTTAGCCACTTAAACGGAGTGCTTAAAGCGCACCCTGGCAGTGCGTGTGTTAACTTAATTGTTAACCAACCAAGTGGCAAAAAGCTCATAAGCAAGCTGCCGGTTACGGTTGATGCACAAGATGTGGCAATGCGAAACGAAATTGACAACCTTGGCATAAGCGTT
>CAYVDR010000058.1:0-7905 GCA_964450625.1 uncultured Senegalimassilia sp. | reverse complement strand
TTTTAGTTTTCGTTTTATAGTTTTGCATTATTTTTCAATGAGGGTTTTTACCTTAATCATTTTGTAAGTGGCTCCTAGCGAATTTCCCTAACTATAGTGTATGTAGTTTAACTAATCGAACAAAATTTCGTTTTTTTATGAATTATTGCGAACATGTGTTTGTCCTGATGTTATAATTTAGCCCAACAAATTAAAGAGCCAGTGCAAGCGCTTCCCTTATGTTTTGGGTTGCTCATAGTGAAGGTGGTGTTCCTCACCTTCTGTACAACGCCTGCAAGATCCTCTAAATTTATGGAACTTAGTAAGGTGGGTGTGCTATGTCTGCTCAGTTGCTTTGGAATGCAAAAAAGTTTACAAAAAAACAAATCCCAACAATTTTTGACGCGCTGAATTGTTGCAATCATGAAGTGCTTTTAAGGCTAGTTGAGGCACTGTATTTAAATTGTGCTAGCAATTTGGTAAACGAACCTGCAAGTGTCCGTCGTGGAGTAAGAAACAAACTTAAAAGCATTCTTTATGAGCTTTTGCATTGCAATATTGTTCGAAGTTCTGGTAAAAAATATGTTGTGTTTCCAGTTGAACAATTTGTAGTTCACAAAAATCAGGCGCATTTGTTTTTAGAACGTCGCATAAATGCGCAGGTTGTTTTATTGCCTGAAATTAAAAAGGGTGATTTTAGTAACGCACTTTCAAATTTTAAGAATGTCTCTTGCAATGTTGCGCTTGCATTTAGGCTTTGGCTTGGTGGAACTAAACAATGCTACGAACGTTACATGGTGCTGGCAAGTGCTTTTACGCAAATAGCCGCCATCACTAATGCCAATGAAGGTTTGTTTAATTTGCACGATAAACAGGAAGGCTTTTTGTCAACTGATATTTCGCAAGCGCCTGTGCCAGCATCTGTTAGTGAATATTTAAATTTGCAAGCTTCCAACATGGGGCTTTTAGTTGACGATGTTTTAGAAGAGGGCTATACGGAGTGCTTGCTTGGGCGTGTTGAGGGCTTAAATGACATTGCGTATGAAAACCTAAACGACCAACTTGGAAGTTTTTCTAGTCGTCTTTGCTCTTAAAAGTTGCCTTATTGAAGCATTTTAATATTTATTGCACCTTGATAATTAAATAGTGGGAATAACATTTTTGCTTGCCTAGCCACCTTTATTTTTTAATGCTATTGATGCAAGTGTTAATACTTGACTGTATTATTGGTGTAACAACCACCTTTGCTTTTGTAAATTGGTGCAATGCGGGCGCAAATTCGCTAAAATGGTTTTGCGGTTCAATAAAAGCATTTGAACTAATAATTTTATGATTTAAACTTGAATTGTTGAGGCTAATTTTGGATGTACGCTTTACAAAACGCTCTGTCTTACTGCTGCTGTTAGACATTGTGTCAACCTATTTGTCTTATTGGGTAGCATCTGTTTTAACAAATGTGCGCAGTGAAGTTTTTTATAATAATGAAATATTTTTTGCCCTAGGTATTTTGGCAATTTTTAACATTGGGTTTTTACTTGCTTTTCGCCTGTATAACAACTTGTGGGAATATGCAAGCATAGATGAAGTGTTACAAATTGTTTTTGCACTTGTACTTGGCACGTTGTCTGGGGCTGTTTTTTTGTGGATTATTGGAACTCGCCTTCCAATAAGGGTGTTTGCAGTTGCGTTGTTTGTAAACATTTTTCTTATGGGCGGGGTGCGTTTTATGTATCGCATTATGCGCCAAAAGAAGCGCGCTATTTCGTCAAAGCAACGCTTAAGCGAGCGTCCATCAACGCTTATTGTTGGTGCAGGTGAAACAGGTTCTTTGGCTATTGGTCGTATGGCATCAAAAGACCCGCTAATGCCTGGTTTCCCTATTGTTGCAACCGACGATGACCCAGCAAAGCGGGGCTTGCGCATTCATGGTGTTAAGGTTGAAGGCACAACGGACGACATTCTAGATTTAGTTGACCGCTACAGAATCCAGCAAATAGTTGTTGCAATTCCATCAGCATCGCCTGAGGACAGGAAACGAATTTATGCTGTGTGCGCAAAAACTGATTGCAAGTTAAGAACGCTTCCAAATGTTCGTGCCCTTTCGCTTGATGAAATTGGTGATATTAGCCTTCGTGATGTTGACGTGGCTGACTTGCTTGGGCGCGAGGAAGTTATATTAAACACGCGCGCAGTTTCTGGTTATATTTCTGGCGAAACCGTTCTTGTAACTGGTGGTGGTGGCTCCATAGGCTCGGAGTTGTGCCGTCAGGTTTGCACAGTTGCTCCTGCATGCATTGTTATATTCGACATTTACGAAAACGATGCTTACATGCTTCGCAATGAGCTTTTGTCAAAGTATGGCGACATTAAAGTTGTTATAGAAATTGGTAACGTTTGTGATACAAGCAGAATTAATGAAGTTTTTGAAAAATACAAACCTGCAGCTGTTTTTCATGCAGCGGCTCACAAGCACGTGCCACTGATGGAGCACTGCCCTCGCGAAGCTGTTCACAACAATGTTTTTGGTACTTTAAATACTGTGCGAGCAGCCGATAAATTTGGTGCGAAGCGTTTTATATTCATTTCAACTGACAAAGCGGTAAACCCAACAAGTGTTATGGGGGCAACAAAGCGCATGGGCGAGATGGTAGTGCAGTATTACGCGCGTACATCAAAAACCGTTTTTTCCGCCGTGCGTTTTGGTAATGTGCTTGGCTCTAACGGCAGCGTTATTCCTGTGTTTCAAAAGCAAATTGCTGCTGGTGGCCCTGTAACTGTAACCCACCCTGACATCGAACGTTTTTTTATGACAATTCCTGAAGCATCGCGTTTAGTTGTGCAAGCAGGTGGCATGGCGCACGGTGGTGAAATTTTTATTCTAGACATGGGCGAGCCAGTTAAAATTGTTGATTTGGCAAAAGGGCTTATTCAGCTGCAAGGTCTTGTTCCAGACGGCGATATAAAAATAGAATTTACAGGGCTTCGCGAAGGCGAGAAAATGTATGAAGAGCTTCTTATGGATGAAGAGAGCACTTTGCCTACTGAAAATAAATCAATTATGGTGTCCACTGGGCAAGAAATTAGTTATTCAGAGGTTGCAAAGAAGCTAGAAGAGCTTGAAAAAACTTTGCAAAAAACCGATTCAGATGCTATTCACATGCTTGAACAAGCTGTTCCAACTTATAGTTACACATCCAACGGAAGGGGCATATTATGAGCATAAAATGCGGTATTGTTGGTGCTGCTGGGTTTACTGGCATTGAGTTAATACGCTTGTGTTTGAATCACCCAACGTTTGAACTTGTTGCTGTAACTTCAAATGAGCTTGAGGGAAAACCTGTTGCACAGGAGTATCCATCGTTTACTGGTGTTACCAACCTCGTGTTTACTTCGCACAGTTCAAGCGCTCTGGCGCAATGCGATGTTGTCTTTTTAGCTGTCCCACACACCGCAGCAATTAATGTTGCACCTGCATTGGTTAAACGGGGTTGTGTAGTTATTGACTTGTCAGCCGATTTTCGGCTAAACAACCCTGCAATTTATCAAAAGTGGTACAAAGTAGAGCATACGCAACCTGAATTGCTCAAACATGCTGCATTTGGTTTGCCAGAACTTTTTAGGCAAGGCTTAGAAAATGCAAGCGCTAAACGCAAACAAGGCAGTGGTGTTTTGGTTGGCTGTGCTGGTTGCTACCCAACAGCAACCTCACTTGCAGCTGCCCCAGCTATACGCAGCAACCTTGCAAATGAAAGTGCCCCTGTTGTTGTGGATGCAATTTCTGGTGTTACTGGTGCGGGCAAGGGCTGCACAAGCCGCACACACTTTTGTTTTGCTAATGAAAATGCAGAGGCGTATGGCGTTGCAACCCACAGGCACACGCCTGAGATAGAGCAAATTTTAGGCATTGAAGGCAGGCTTGTTTTCACCCCTCATTTAGCGCCTTTAAACCGTGGCTTGCTATCAACAGTTAACATCCAATTGAGCGACACATCAAGCGTTAACACCACACAAGCAGTTGAACTGTACAAGGAATTTTATGCTCAAGATACATTTGTAAATGTTCTAGACGCTTGTGTTATGCCTAAAACATCCTCTGTTGTTGGAACTAATTTTGCCCACATTGGTGTTGCTGTAAACGAACAGGTTGGAATGCTTGTTGCGGTTTGCGCAATTGACAACCTGTGTAAAGGCGCTGCAGGGCAGGCTCTGCAGTGTGCTAACATTGTTTGTGGCTTGCCAGAAAATGAGGGGCTTGGCACACTTGCATTGCCTGTTTAGTTGCTCGTTACAATTTTTAGTTTTTAGAAAAGGTTTAAATGACTACAAATAACAATTCAGTACTTAGTAAAACTGAAAATATAAAGCCTTTAAATATTGCGAATATTGAGGGGCGTTATTCTGGTTTTGAGTTTTTGGAAAATGGCGGCGTTGCGTCTGCTAAAGGTTTTAGAGCTAGTGGTGTTCATGCTGGGTTTCGCAAAAATCCAACTAGGTTGGATTACGCGCTAGTAGTGCCTGATGAACCGTGTGCATGTGCTGGAGTGTTTACGCAAAACGTTTTTTGTGCAGCACCAGTTGTTGTGTCAAAGCAGCATCTTGGTGGTGTGGGTTATGGGACAGCAAGCGTTGTTGCAATAAACTCAGGCATTGCAAACGCAGCAACTGGCCAGCTTGGCTTAAATGTTGCTAAACAATCTGCTGAAATTATTTCTGGCGCAATTGGCTGCACTGCAGATGAAGTAATGCTTGCTTCAACTGGCATTATTGGGCAGCATTTACAGTTGGAGCCTTTTAAAACTGGCACAGCACAAGCGCTTGACAAACTTTCATGTACTGGTGGTACGGATGCTGCAACTGCCATTATGACAACGGACACGCACCCAAAACAGTGTGCCGTTTCTTTTAGCGGCAATTGCTTAGGCATCCCTAATGCAACGTTTACAGTTGGCGGCATGGCAAAAGGCTCTGGCATGATAATGCCTAACATGGCAACCATGATTTCGGTTATCACAACCGATGCTCCAGTTCAGGCTGATGCCCTGCACAAAGCCCTTAAACATGCTGTAGGTGTTAGCTTTAACAAGGTTACGGTCGATTCTGACACATCAACAAATGACACATGTTTTTTGCTTGCTTCGGGCAAGGCAACAGCTCGCGCTGAGCAAATTAAGATTGGCACTGAAGCATTCAAGGCTTTTCAAGATGCATTGTGCTGCGTTTGTATAAACCTTGCAAAACAAATGGCATCAGATGGTGAGGGCGCAACGCGTCTTGTAACCGTTAATGTTTCGGGTGCACAAAGTGCAAGTGATGCCGACGTTGCAGCGCGCGCTGTGGCAAATTCGCCGCTTGTTAAAACAGCAGTTTATGGGCGCGATGCAAATTGGGGCCGCATTGCTGGCGCACTTGGTAAAAGTGGTGCTAAATTTGCGCAGGAAGACGTGGCAATTGACATAATGGGTATTCCCGTTTGCAGGCAAGGTTTAACAGTGCCTTTTAGTGAAAGCGAAGCCCTTGCGCGCTTTGAAGAACACGAGGTTGTTATATCTGTTGACCTAGGTGCTGGAAGCGAATGCACAACAATGTGGACCTGTGATTTTTCCCACGAATACGTTTCAATAAATGGAGATTACCGCTCATGAAGTATGCAAAACAAACACGCCCTAACGGCACTCAGTCGCCAGCAGCTGAAATTTTAGTTGAGGCGCTGCCTTGGATTAAAAACATCACTGGCAAAACCGTTGTAATAAAATATGGCGGCTCGGCAATGGTTGATGCCAAGCTGCGCGACAATGTTATGGCAGACATTGTGCTAATGAAAATAGTAGGCGTTAACCCTGTAATTGTGCATGGCGGCGGAAAAGCCATAAGCCATGCAATGGAAGCCACAAAAATGCCAGTCGAATTTAAAGACGGGCTTCGTGTTACAACAAACGAAGCAATGGATGTTGTGCGCACTGTGCTTGCTGGCAAGGTAAACCAAGACCTTGTGCGTGCGCTTAACCGCCACGGCAACGTTGCAGTTGGGCTTTGTGGTGCAGATGCTGGCATAATTCTTGCAAGCCAAGCAAGTAAGGCTCTAGGGCGTGTCGGCAATGTTACACGCATAAACCGTGCACTGCTTGACGATTTAATTGCGTCCGATTACATTCCAGTAATAGCATCGGTTGCTATTGGCGAGGACGGCGGGTTTTACAATGTTAACGCTGACATGGTTGCTGGTAATTTAGCTGCTGCAATTGGTGCCCATAAAGCAGTCTTTCTAACAGATGTCGATGGCGTTTATGAAAATTTCGAAGACAAATCAACGTTAATTTCAACACTTACGGCAAGCGAGACGCGCAGTATGGTGGACCAAAAACTTGTTTCAACAGGCATGATACCTAAGTTAAAGTCATGCTTGGTGGCTCTTGAGGGCGGTGTTCAATGTGCCCACATTATAAATGGCACAACCCCACATTCATTGCTTTTAGAGTTGCTCACAAGCAATGGTTGCGGCACAATAATTCAAGCAGCAAAAAATGACGATGTTGCCAAGTTGACCAATCACCCGCTTGGTACTTTTGCGTCAAAGCTAATGGAGAATATTAAAAAAGCTTAACAGCATGCGCAGTGCTTAAGGGCTTGCTCAGGCAAATTTTGAATAATGCAAATGATGCTTGGTCATAAAGAATTTAACTAGAGAGGATAATTAAAATGTCACTTGAAGAACAGCAACAGCTTGAAAACGAATATGTTATGCAAACGTTTGCTCGCAAGCCAGTTCAGCTTGTTTCTGGCAGCGGCATGGTGTTAAAAGATAGCACAGGTAAGGAATACCTTGATTTTTTGGCAGGCATTGGCGTTTGTAGTTTGGGGCATTGCCACCCTGTTTTGCAAAATGCTTTAAAAGAGCAAATCGAAAAGCTTATTCATGTTGGAAATTATTACTACATTGAAAAGCGAGGCGAACTTTCACAGACTATTTCTAACTTGCTGAATGCTTCAAATGATGAAAGTTCAAAGGAAGAACACTCTGTTGAAAACTGGAAGACTTTTTATGCCAACTCAGGTGCGGAAGCTAATGAATGCGCCATCAAATTGGCAAGGCTTTATGCACAGCGTTATGCAGAAAAGGTGTCTGCCAAAGGAACAAGTGAAAATAGTAAGGCTCGAGAAACCAAAAACGCTGCAAAAGCGCGGAATCAAAGTACGGAATGCGTGGCATATCCATACAAAATTGTTGTGTTAGACAACAGCTTTCATGGACGCACGCTTGCCACACTTGCAGCAACAGCTCAAGGCGCAAAACAAAATGCGTTTAAGCCTTTGCCAGAAGGCTTTATTAGCACGCCTATCAACAATGTGCATGCTCTTGAGGAAGTGTTCCAGCAATATGAAGGGCAAATATGTGCAGTAATGGTTGAATGCATTCAAGGCGAATCGGGCGTGCACCCACTAACTAGCGAATTTATGCAAGCTATTCGCAATTTAACGCACGAAAATAATGCACTAATGATTTGCGATGAGGTGCAAACGGGCATTTACCGCTGTGGCGTGCCATTTGCGTTTCAGCACTATGGTGTTATGCCAGATGTTGTAACAATGGCAAAAGGCATTGCATCTGGCATGCCAATGGGTGCTTGCGCTGCCAAAGCTCATGTAGCCAATGCATTTGAACCTGGGCTTCATGGCACAACATTTGGTGGCAGTAACTTAGCAATTGCTGCAGCAGACGCAACGCTTGGCGAATTGCAAAAAAGCTATTATGCCAAACACGTTCAAGAAATGGGTGAGTTACTTCGCAGTGAACTGGCAAAACTGCCTCATGTTGAAAATGTGCGTGGTTTAGGGCTTATGTGTGCAGCCGATTTGCAATGTGGCATTAGCGCCCCAAGTATTGTCGATCAAGCATTGGGTTGCGGGTTGCTCCTTAACGCAACAGGG
>CAYVDR010000057.1:0-7937 GCA_964450625.1 uncultured Senegalimassilia sp. | reverse complement strand
CAAATTTTTCAACTAAATCTTGCTTAACAATTTCCCATTTAAGCACTTCATGACCAACTTTGTCCAAGTCGATGTAGGGCAGCCCCTGCGCAGCAAGAGTGTGTGTTACGGTTGATTTACCAGAGCCCATGCCGCCTGTTATGTAAATTTTTTTCATTGTTGAAACCTTTCCATGAAGTGCGAAGCGTTAATTTGAAACTTTTTCACCAGCGTTTAAGAAGTAAATGCCTGCTACAACAAGCACGATGCCTACTGCAATTAACGCACTGAAAGGGTCGTTCCAAACAACAACGCCTATAATTGTTGTGCACACTGTGCCAACACCACCCCAAATGCCATAAGTTAGACCTAGGGGCAGCTTAGCTAAAATGATGGTTAATAAACTAAAGGAAATTGCCATGCCAACAAGCATAAACACAACATAAATGGGTTCCGAAAAACCGTTAGAAAGTTTCATGCATGTAGTTGATAAAATTTCGCAACAAATTGAAACTGCAAGCAACAGGTAAGGCATGTTTTTTAATTTTTCAATAAACTTCATTATTCGCCACCTATTTTCATTAGAACAACGCCTGCAACAATTAATGCCACTCCAAGAATTTTCTTAGCATTTATTGGCTCTTTCCAAAAAATTATGCCAACAAATGCAGTAAGCGCAATGCCAAGCCCTGTCCAGAACGCATAAGTAAAACCAAGTGGCAGGTATTGCACAACCACGCTCATCAAATAAAACGAAATTAAATAACCAGCAATAATGCCTAAAATAGGCCACTTCTTTTTAAAGCCATTTGAGTACTTCATCATTGAGTCCCCGAAAACTTCGGAAATTACACCAACGAATAAAATTGCTATTGCCATTGCTTGATTCATATCGTTATCAACCTACAATCAAAATTTTAAAAGAAATGGTGAGTTGTGCTGAATAGCTGCATTTCGCTAATTGACAGCTTCATCGCGCATGTGTGGAAAAAGCAGCACATCGCGAATGGAAGGTGCGTCAGAAAGCAGCATGACCAAACGGTCAATGCCAATACCAACGCCACCAGCAGGTGGCATACCGTATTCTAGTGCGCGAATGTAATCGGCATCGTAGCCCATGGCCTCGCCATCGCCTTGGTTCTTTGCCTCAACCTGTGCTTTAAAGCGCTGTGACTGGTCAATTGGGTCGTTGAGTTCATTGAATGCGTTTGCATATTCATGACCGCAAATGAACAGCTCAAAGCGCTGCGTAAGTTCAGGGTTTTCGGGCAACTTTTTTGCAAGAGGTGAGACCTCAAGTGGGTGTTCGGTCACAAACGTTGGCTGAATTAGTTTGCTTTCGGCCACTGCTTCAAAAATTTCAGAGATTAGCTTGCCTTTGCCCCATGCGCTTTCTGCTTTGCCGCCATTGCTTTCCAAAATTTCAACAAGCTTTTCGCGTGAGCAATTAAAAGAAACCTCTTCACCTGCATATTTGCTTGCAAGACCGCACATTGTTTCACTTTTCCATGTGCCTGAAAGGTCAATTTCTTGGCCTTGGTACGTAATTTGCAAACTGCCACATGCAGCCTGGGCAGCTGCTTGAATGAAGCCTTGCGTAAGCGCTTTCATGCCCTCAAGGTCGCTGAATGCTTGGTATGCTTCCATTGTAGTGAATTCTGGGTTGTGGTAGGGGTCCATGCCTTCGTTTCTGAATTGCCTGCCAATTTCAAAAACGCGTTCAAACCCACCAACAAGCAGGCGTTTTAGTGGAAGCTCTGTTGCGATGCGCAAATAATAGTCCCTGTCAAGGGCGTTGAAGTGCGTTGTGAACGGCTTTGCGTTTGCGCCACCTAAAATGGGGTGCAAAAATGGTGTTTCAACTTCAAAGAAGCTTTGTTGTTCCATGTAGTGGCGGATGGCAGAAATAATTTTAAAGCGCTTCTCAAAAACACTTTTAACCTGCGGGTTCATGATTAAATCGACATAGCGTTGCCTGTAGCGGGTTTCTTTGTTGGCAAGCCCATGGAATTTTTCAGGCAACGGGCGCAGCGATTTAGACAGCAACTCAACGCTTTGCGCTGCAACGGAAAGTTGCCCGCGGCGTGTGCGCATAATGCAGCCACTAACGCCAACCCAGTCGCCAACGTCAAGTTCTTTAACGCGTGCGTATGCTTCATCACCTAAGTTGTTAATGCGGCAGAAAAGTTGAATGTCGCCAGTTGCATCGCGAAGCCCAAAGAAAGCAATTTTGCCTTGCACGCGCCTTGACATTAAGCGCCCAGCAACTTTTACTTCATCTTCGGTAATTTCGCCATTTTCAACGTGTTTATACAGCCCTTCAAGTTCGCTTACATGGTGCGAATAATCAAACGCATGCCCGTAAGGGTTTAAACCAGCTTCAATTAGCGCGTTGCGTTTATTTGTGCGAACTTTAATTGGGTCGTCTTCAATTTGAATGGTAGTATTTGCCATGATTAATGTTCTATTTTTAAGATTGTCATTTCAATTTTGCGCCCAGTAGGCCCAACCGTTTTAATTTCATCGCCTTTTTTATGTGAAAGAAGTGCCGAACCAACAGGGGATTCGTTGGAGATTTTGCCCGCGTGGCTGTCGGCTTCAGCGCCGCCTACAATGGTAAACTTGCGCTCACGACCGCCCATGTTAACAGTTACAGTTGAGCCAATGTGCACGCTTCTTGAGCGCTTAGGCGTTTCAACAACTTTTGCTTCGCCTAAAATGCGTGTGATTTCAGCGATGCGTGCTTCAAGCATGCCCTGCTCATTTTTAGCATCGTCGTATTCTGAGTTTTCAGAAATGTCGCCAAATTCGCGCGCAACGCGAATGCGCTCGCCAACTTCGGAGCGCTTTTCGGTTTCTAGAAAGTGAAGCTCGTCTTCAAGCTTTTGCTTGCCTTCAACGGTAAGAATGAAATCGGAATTTTCTTCAACTTCCTGTTTCTTTGCTTTAGCTTTTGCCATTAAACTAGTTCACCTTTTCCTGTTTTTCACTGTCAGCAGTTGTTTTCTTAGCTGAAGTTTTTGTGTCAGCCTCTTGCGCCTCTGCTTCTTCTTCGTCTTCAGAAGCAGCCTGAGCAGCCTCTTCCTTTGCTTCATTCATGCCTTCGCGCAAGTTTTTAACAGACTTGCCAAGTGCGCTGCCAAGCTTCGGAAGGTTTTTAGGCCCGAAAATTAAAAGAATTACAACTAAAATAATTAGAAGCTCTGGAACGCCTAACCCTAAAAATTTCATGTTTCCTCCTATAAAACACTTGCCTTTGGTTGCTTTACTTTCAAGCAACCTTTAAAAATAACTCGCGAAACTTTAGCATAGTTGAAGTTTTGCATGTGAAGCAGCAACAAAACAACACTTGCAATTAAATTTGTTAAACCATTGGTGAATTATTCTAAAAGTCTGCCGTAGTCATTCCATTCGCCAAACATTACACCTTTTTTTGTTTGCTCAATAAGTTTTTTTGTCATCCTTTCATAAGCAGTGCGGTCGCGTTGCTTGTAAAACGCTATGTTATAAGCCTTTACACGCTGGTACAGCGGCGGAAACCTTTTAAATTTTGCAAAAACGCGCGCTTGCTTTAGCTGTGCAACTAAATCGCTGTCCATTTTAAAACTGCGCACAGACATGTTTGGCAAAACTGCTCTGCCTAAATTTGTCATAAGACCAAGCCGCTCAAGCCTTCTAACACGTTCTTTATTTAGTTCAGTCCATACACCTGTTTTCTTCCTTGGCGAAAAACGCTGAAGTGTTCTTCCATTTATGTTTTTTAACGTTGAATCAATCCAGCCAAAGCATAGTGCTTCTTCTACTGCATCTATGTAGTAAAAGCTTCCATCGGCTTTTGGTTTGCCACGTTTAAGTTCAACCCAGCACTCCTGCTGTGTGCTAGCGTTTTCACTAAGCCATAAACGAAATTGCTCCCTGTTTGAGACATTAAGTATGTTTTTTGGTAACGAATTTGCCATGGGTTTTGCCTGTACTTTCAGCTTAATTTGCTTGCATAAACATTGAATCATTTAGGACATAATTTTACTTGGCGTGTCAAACTTAACAAGTATTCACCTAAAAACTTATGCATGATTTTAGTTAGAAATGCAATTGAAATAAAACGTTAACAATTGTTTGCTATACTGCCGCACTCAAATTAAGCAATAACAAACATAGCGTAAGATTTATTTCGCTTAGAAAGGCTTTTGATGATAGAAGTTAGCAACTTAAGTAAGACGTACGGGGACAAAACCGTGCTCAACAATTTAAATTTTAAGGTGCAACCAGGTGTTATCACTGGTTTTGTGGGGCCTAATGGTGCGGGTAAATCCACCACTATGAAAATTATTATGGGGCTTGAGCGTGCAAGTGGCGGTCAAGCACTAATTGATGGTGTGCCGTTTTCGCTGGCTGCAAACCCTGCAAGAACGTTAGGCTGCTGTTTGGGCCCTGATTTTTTGCCCGAGCGCATGCGTGGCGCCGACTACTTAGCTTACGTGTGCAAGGTATCAAACATACCTGCAGTTGACATTGCAAGTGCTCTGGAATACGTTGGCCTTGAGGGCGCTGGCAAAAAGCGCATTGCCGATTATTCCCTTGGCATGAAACAGCGCTTGGGAATTGCTGCAGCTCTTTTGGGCAACCCCGACAACATAATGTTTGATGAGCCAATTAACGGGCTTGATGTTGATGCTATTCGTTGGGTGCGCGAAGTTTTTATTCAGCTTGCAAAAAGTGGCAAAACCGTTTTCGTTTCAAGCCACATTATGAGCGAGCTTGAAAAAGTTGCTGACAGGGTAATCATCATTCAGCACGGCAGTGTTGTGTCCGATGGTCTTGTAAGTGAGCTTGAGGCAAATTCCAAGGGTGCAAGCGATGTTATCGTTAAATCTGAGCAAGCAAATGAAGTTGCAAACTTGTTTAAGCAGCACAACGTTGCGTTCACAACACAAGACGGTGGCAAAATTGTGGTAAGCGGCATGCAGGCAAGCGACGTTGGCAAGCTGGTGTTTGAAAATGGGCTTAGCCTTTATCACCTTGAAAACCGCACGCTTAACCTAGAAGATGTGTTTATGGAAACAAAGGAGGCAAAAAATGCTTAATGCAACAGGCACATTCCCAGAGGTTTTTACCAAATCAGCTTGCTCGCAACAAAATTTTATAAACATTTTGCAAGCCGAATTTTTGCGCCTGTTTTACAAGGGCGCAGTGAAAATTCTTGCCATTTTGCTTGCTGTTTCAGCTGTTATTTTCATTGGGCTTACCATTTCGTCTTTTGACATAATGGAAGGCTCATTGGGCCAGGTAAACGTTGCAAACCAGTATTTGTCGCTTTTGTACGTTGTCATTGGCATTTACATTGTTTGTTCAGTTAGCAGGGAGCATGAGGACAAAACCACGCTTGCATCGCTTATGGCAGTGCCCGACAGAACGAAGCTTTTTATCGCCAGAATTACAGCTTGGACACTTCTTGCAATTGCAACAGGCGCGCTAGGCTACATTGTGGGGTTTGTTGCCTTAGTTCCGTTTCAGAGCAAGCTTGTGGGCAGCGTTGTGCTAAGCGAACTTGCCGCTGGCTTTGGTCTTTCACTTGTAAAATGCGCTTTCACAGGTATTTTGTGCTTTTCCATCGCAACAATTTTTCGGCGTGTTGGCTTAGGCTTGCTTGTTTATTTAGTCTTGGAACTGATTGGTGCCATGTTAATTGGCATGGTTGCCCCCATGATGCCTGAAACCATTGCTAATATCTTTGCTGAGGTGAATAAAGCACTTCCAAACAGCTTAATGACAGCGCTAACTGCTAGTGGGGAAGAGGCAAGCAAAGAAATGCCTAGAGTAGTAATTACTATCGTTGCATGGGCTGTGGTTTGTGTTGGGGCAAGTTTTACAGTGTTTCAGAAGGTGAAGAAGTAGTCAAGCAAGTGCTTACCAAGTTTCGTCTTCAACTTCCATTGAATCCACCATGCGAATTAAGTCTTGCTGCGAGTGCACGTCAAGTTTGCGGTAAACATGGCGCATGTGCGTGTTTGCAGTTCCTGCGCTAATGTATAGCTGCTCTTGAATGCGTTTTGTGTTGTAGCCCTTTGCCAGCAAAAACAGCACTTCGGTTTCGCGGCGTGAAAGCAAGCACATGTTAGCAAGTGCCAAGCAGCGGCGTTTGTAGCGGCCTAAGTGTTGCGCTTCAGTTTCGTTTTGCGCTTGGGTGCTTGCAGCAGAGTTGTTTATTGCGCTTTGTATGTTGTTGGCTTTAGCCTGCTCTGGTTGCTTAGCAACAGATGGTATTTCAGCGGCAGGTGCTTGCTTTGCATTGGAAACAGCATTAACAGCGTCAGCTGCTTGTTCGGGCTGCTCATTGGCACTAACAATGCTTTCAACATTGCTTGCAGCAGCTTTTTCGGGTGCGCTGGCTTCTGCCTTAGCAACTGCACGGGCAGGACCATTGTTCTGGTCATAGGGGTTGAAAAATGCAGGGCAAAGCTTGCCACGCACAAGCACTCGAATAATTTGAGCATCACGAGGGTAGGCAGAGGGGGCTAACACCAGCAGCACAAGCGCAACATATAAAATGGAATCTGTGCTGTTAAAGAACGCTGCAAAAGAGTTTGGTAGCAGCATAAGTGTTGTTGCAGTTACTGCCCCAAGTGCTACAAAACCGCGCCCTGTTCCGTACACTTGAAACGGGCTAATGCGAAACTTTTGCGACATGTCTGAAAAAGAGATCCACACGCATGCTTCAACAAGCATGTAGGATGCTAAAAGCAAGCAGTGTGTAACAACTGACGTGCCGCCAAGCAGCAAATACGCTGCAAGCGCTAAGAAAATGGCAATAATTGGAATTAGAGTGCGAAAGGCATAGTTAGCAAGTTGCCGTTGGGTTAGCATGATGCATATGACAAGTGCACACACTAAAATGCCCGCAATGAAAACAGCTTGCAAAAACGTTGTGGCATCGCTGCAAAACGTTGCAATGTCATTGAATGTGTGAATGCCTAAAAAACCAAACAATAAGCCAAATGCAAATGCGCTAGGACCAAGCAAAAACGTGAATTTTCCAGCTTTTACTGGCATCATTGTGTCTATGAATTCTGTTTTGTCCACAAGCTGGCGTGAACAAAGCCAAAGGCACAAGACTTCAACCCATGGCAGCACAACAGCACAAATTGCACCAAACGCTGCAATGTTTGTATCAAGCACAAGAATGATTGGGAACGAAATGGCTGTTACAACGCATGAAAGCGCAAACTGCATGGCTGCAGCAGCTGTGTCGCACACAGAAAACGAAACGCCATAGCTCATCAAAAGCGCAGCGGAGCCAATGCCTGTTAAAATGCCTGCGAAAAGCAAAAGCACTATGCACAAAAACCCGTTGTCAATGCCAGCACAAAGTGCGCAAATGCATGTGCCAAGCGATGCTAGTGATGCTGCACAAACGCGAATGCGCTGGCGAGCAAAACTTGTTTTAAACCACGTGCGCACGCGTGCAAAAAATGCCATGTAACTTAAAAGTGTAAGCGACATAACAAGCATTGAAGAAATGATAAATGTTTCAGTCGCGCCATCTGTGCTAAATGAAAAAATTATGTTGGAACTAAAAATTGTTAGAAACACCCATGTCCAGTGAAAGCCAAATCCAAGTATTAGCGATGGCGAAATTTTACCAACGCCAGCAACTTCGTCATCTTTGTATTCGACGGTAATGTGAGGTAGCCTCATGCTGCATCCCCCTATAGCAAGCATTTAGAAGTTTATTTAAGCTGAAAGTATATTAGCACACAAAAACAAATTGTGAATATAAAGTTCTTTTTATGCTTGCTTCATACTATGCAGAAATTGAATTCGCCATGGCAAATTTTTTATATTTTGGGTTGAATTGCAAACTCAGCTCATGTACATTAAGCGAACCTAAACAGCTGGAATATGTATGGAAATTTAAACAAGGAGTTCAAACATGGCTGTATCAAGAGTTTTTCACAATG
>CAYVDR010000056.1:0-8071 GCA_964450625.1 uncultured Senegalimassilia sp. | reverse complement strand
CGCATCATGAAACAAAACATGAAACAGAACCCTTTGAAAAATCCGCTGCAACAGCAATGCAGCGCTAGCCATCCTAGCCATCGTATTGCCCTTGTTACAATGGGCGTTAAGCTTGGCAATGAACTAAAAGGCTACACCAGGTTTCGCTTTTTAGCTAATTTACTTGTTGAAAACGGCTTTGAGGTTGATTTAATTACGTCAACATTTCAGCACTGGGAAAAGGCACAGCGCAATACAGAAGACGAAGCGTATAAAAACCTTCCATATAATGTTGTTTTTATTCACGAACCTGGCTACACGAAAAATCTTGACCTTGCCAGAATAAGAAGCCACCACATTGCTGCTAAAAACTTGAAAGCGCACTTTGAAAAAACGCGCGGGCGCTATAACTTAATTTATAGCGAAATTCCCCCGAACGATGTTGCGCGCACCTGCGCCGAATTCGCAAGCGCGTGTCACATCCCATATGTTGCCGACATTAACGATTTATGGCCTGAGGCCATGCGCATGGTTTTAGACGTGCCGGTTTTAAGCACCATTGCATTTTGGCCGTTTGCGCGCGATGCCAAACGCACATACAAGCTGCTCAGCGGTGCTGTTGGCACATCTGAAGAATACGCAGCGCGCCCTGCAAAGGACAGGTCAAAGCATTACGCGCGTGCTGTTGTTTACGTTGGCAACAACCTTAAAGCTTTCGATGCAGGGGCAAAAAAATATGCTTCAACAATTGAAAAACCAGCAAGTGAATTTTGGGTAACATACGCTGGAACCCTTGGTGCAAGCTACGATTTAAAAACGCTAATTTTGGCTGCTGTTAAATATGAACAAAAGCGCAACATGCGCATTAGCAGTGCCGAAGAAGAAGGGTTATCAAAACAAATTCGCCCATTCCCAAAAATTCGTGTCAAAATTCTGGGTGATGGCCCTAATAAAGAAAGTTTAGAAGCGCTTGCAAAAACGAAAGACGCTCCTGTGGACTTTTTAGGCTACCAACAATACGAGCAAATGGCGGCGTGGCTGTGCGCAAGCGACGTTGTTGTAAATTCGCTTGTGAAAACTGCAGCTCAAAGCATAGTTACAAAAATTGGTGATTACTTAGCAAGCGGCAAGCCCATGATAAACACTGGCTCAAGCCCTGAATTTCGAGCGAAAGTTGAAAGCTGCGGCTTTGGCGTAAACGTTGAAGCTGAAAACCCAACAGCACTTGCAAACGCAATAGAAAAACTTGCTCGCACGCCAAATGTTTGCACAATTATGGGCATGCGCGCTCGCAAAATTGCTGAAACTGAATTTGACCAGCGCAATTCATACATGAAAATTGTTAACTTAATTCAAAACCTGCTTTAGGAGTTTTAAATGAACTCAAAAATAAACATCCCCTTTTCACCGCCCGATGTTGGCAGTGCCGAAATTGCCCAGGTTGTTGACACACTGCAAAGCGGTTGGTTAACAACGGGGCCTAGAACAAAAAAGCTTGAAAGCAAACTTGCTGCGTTTATTGGCACGCCGCGTGTTGCGTGCGCATCAAGCGCAACTTGTGCACTTGAATGTGCACTGCGCCTGCTAAAAATAGGGCCTGGCGATGAAGTCATAACCAGCGCATACACCTACACCGCATCTGCCTCGCCTGTATGCCACGTTGGTGCAACACTAGTGCTTTGCGACTGCGCAGAAGGCTCATACGAGATGGACTACAAACAGTTGCAAACTCTTATTACCCCGAAAACTAAAGCGATAATACCCGTTGACATTGCTGGCGTTATGTGCAACTACGACGCAATTTTTAATGCAATTGAGCAGGCAGGGGCTGTGTGGCATGCTTCTAGTGAATTGCAAGATGCAATTGGGCGCATTGCTGTTGTGGCCGATGGCGCGCATTCGCTTGGTGCTACACGCCATGGCGTACACGCAGGTCAGGCGGCAGATTTCACAACATTTAGTTTTCACGCTGTAAAAAACTTAACAACTGCCGAGGGTGGTGCGCTTACATGGCGCGAAGGTGTTTTCGACGATGAAGCGTTGTATAAGCAATGCATGCTAATGCAGCTTCACGGCCAAACTAAAGACGCGCTTTCAAAAACCCGCGCAGGTGCTTGGGAATACGATGTTGCATTCCCAGGCTACAAATGCAACATGACCGACATTCAAGCCGCAATTGGTTTAGCACAACTTGAGCGCTTCCCTGCCCTTCTTGCAAAACGCCGCATGCTAATTGCACACTATGAGCAAAATTTAGCTGGGGAAGATGTTTGCATACTGAAGCACTACACAAACTCAACTGCTGATAGCGAACAAGCTGCCCTACCATTTGACGTACAGCAGCGCAATAATAGCAGCACGTTTAATTCAAGCGGCCACCTTATGCTTGTGCGCATGCTCGGCAAAACTGCAAGCTTTAGAAACAGGGTGATTGAGCTCATGTCGCAAGCTGGCGTTGCTTCTAATGTGCATTACAAGCCGTTGCCACTGCTTACAGCATACAAAAACCTAGGGTTTAATATTCAAGATTTCCCAAATGCATACGCCCAGTTTGAAAATGAAATTACGCTGCCACTTCACACTCAACTTAGCCTTAGCGATGTTGACACAATTTGTGAAGCGTTTTGCAACGCATGCAAGCAGGCTGCAAGTGAAGGGCTTTAAGCGCATGTATGTCAACTTCATAAAGCGTGTGCTAGACATTATTATTGGCATTGTTGCGCTACCGTTTGTGCTAATTATCATTGCTGTTTTGGCGCCAATAATAAAGCTTGAAGATGCTGGCCCTGTTTTCTACAACGCAGGGCGTGTTGGGCGCGGTGGGTGTGATTTCAAAATGTACAAGCTGCGCAGCATGCGTGTGAATGCCCCCGACCTTGTTATGGAAGACGGCAGCACTTACAATGGCGCAGATGACCCCCGTATGACAAAAATTGGTGCGTTCATGCGCAAAACAAGCCTTGATGAAATCCCGCAATTTTTTAATGTGCTTAAAGGTGACATGTCACTAATTGGCCCGCGCCCCGACCTTCGGCGTGAATGTGATCTCTACACAGGCGAAGAAGCACTAAAGCTTAACGTTAAACCAGGCATTACTGGCTACGCTGCAGTGTACGGCAGAAATTCACTGCCATGGAGGCAGCGCCTAAAGCTTGATGTTTACTATGTTAAACACATTAGCTTTTTGTTGGACGTTAAAATTTTCTTTCGCACGTTTGCGACCGTGTTTAAACAGGAAGGCATTTACGTAAAGGAAGACAGCGAGAATACCGCAAAGAGTTGCAACATTGCCAACACTGCATCTAACAAAAATTTGGATAACACCAAAAAATAAGGAGATTGCCTAGTTTAACGGGCGTTTGCAAAACTCTTTTAGCAACAAAAACCAAAATTTTTTCAGTTGGAAAAAAGATGGGGTTGGTGGGAAAGCCAACCCCATTGCTGTTCGCGGGTTGTTACACCCGCTAAGCCTTTTAACCAGGCGCAAGAGGGATATGCTTGCACCCGGCAGGACGATGGAATGAGTAACCACCATCCTTTAGGGAAGGGAAAGGAACGAGATAAATAATACAAACCCTTACTTAAAACAGACTTAAACCCACATTTGCTACACAAAAACTAGTCTAAACGAAGCGGCTAACCACAATATATTTGGAATAGGCAAACAAAACCAACTTCCAATGCGACATAAAGAACTGCCTGAGTAAACCACAGATTGAATAAATAAGTTTTAGCTATATTCTAAGTGTTCGATAGCGTTTCTAATTGGGTTTTCAAATTGTCTGATATAACGCTAACACCACCAAGCACAAACGTGTTTGAAACCACGCTTGCATTTGATGAATAGAATTTATTAATGGTTATTGTATTTACGCTTTCGCTTGATGCATTGTCATTCACAAGCAAAATTGGACATGCTTGCTTACCTGCAAGTGCTGCCCCTGCCAAGGCATCAACACCTTTTGTTGCCTGCGCACCTGTAGCTACAACTGCGGTGTTCTTTTCAAGGTAGGTGCTTTCTTCGCTGCTGCCGTGTGTCGTCATCCAATTTGCAATGTAATTGGAAGTGTCATAGCCAGTTTCGCCTTCGGTAAGACGAACATAAGTGCGCTGCCCAAGCGTTCCTTCAACAGAGGCAACAGAAACTGCCCCAGTACCACCTGGAATAAAGACAGTTGCGTTGTTAAATGCCCCACCACTATCAAATAACTTAATTGCATCGCTTGTTAGCTGGCGCCCTTCTGCTGTAGAAGAGGAGCATTCTAACAATATTGGAACATGATATTTATACGCAAAACTAGAAATGGAAAGAGCATCCTGGAAGTTGTCGCACATTGACACAATGGCCTTGGTGAAATCAGTATCGCCCAATTTTGTTTTTTCATTTGCTAAACGCTGCGCACATTGAACAGAAGTGTCTTCGGCGCCTTCACCGTAAATGCGCTCAACGTTAGTGACACCTGCAATAGATGAAGCATCAACTTGAACCTGTTGTTTTATTGCACCTGTGCCACCAATAATGAAGACCGTGTTTGCGCCTAGGCGCTGGATTTCGGCACCTATTTCAATTGTAAGAGAATTAGCATCTGTAAGTAAGATTGGTGCATCTAGCACCCCAGCAAGACCAGTGGCGCTCATTGCATCCTTAAAGTCATCTGAGCGGCAAAGAATTACTGTGCTGGCACTGTCAAAAGCACTTTGTGAAATAGCAACGGAGGTTTGCGGTGCTTCTTGACCTGCTAGGCGTGTAACTGTTGAGGCCTTTGTTTGATTGCTGGCTGGCTCTTCTGATGAATTGCTAGTAGTACCGCCCGATGTTGAACTGTCATCAGGGTTTGTGGTTGTGCCAGATGATGCTGAACCGCCTGAGTCGGTGTCAGTTGAACTGGAATCAGGGTCAGGATTTGACGGCGTTGTGCTAGAACCCGGGTCTGACGTAGTAGTATCTTGACCTGGGTCTGGCTCCTCTGTTTCAGGCTCTGGATCTGATGGAGCCGGGTCAGTACTAGGTTCTGTTGTAGGCTGAGGGTTTAAGCCAGGTTCAGGTGATTCCTGCGGCTGCTCAACGACAAATTTTTTAACAATTGTTCCTGTGTAATTGCCAATACCGGTAATTTCGGCTTTATATGTACCAGCATCTACAACGCTTTCACATTCTTTGCCCGAACTGTCAAAAAAGCGCAACGTATAGCTGCTTCCTTGCTCGAGTTCTATACCACAGTGAGATACCACAACATTAGGGCATAAGCGCTCACCTGTGTACGTTAGATTTTCTATTTCAGAAACATCGGCATCTGTTAAATTAGCCAATGCAATTGAGAATTTGGCTGTTAAGCTGCCGCTATAATTGCCAGTACCATCAATTTTGACAACATAGGTGCCAGCATTTACTGGATCAACTTCTGCACCCTTAAGGTTGCAATATGCAAGCGTGTAGTCAACATTTAACGCAAGCACTTTGCCCGATCGCAATGTAACAGTAGGGCTTTGCTCAACCTGCATACCAGTGTATTCAAAGCTAGCCGTAATACCACTTATAGTTGCATTATTAATTAAAGCTGGCTGAACTATAAATTGTTTTGTAACACTTGAAGTAAAGTTGCCAATTCCTTCAATTTTAACGTTGTATATGCCTGCATCTGTAATGCTATCAAGCACTGTTTCGCCACTGCCAGACAAGAATGTAAGCTTATATTCAGTGCCCTCGGTAAGGTATTTGCCATTGTAAATTATACGAACAACAGGCGACAAATTGCTTTCATTATAAGTTTGGCTTTCAATATCTTTTACAGTAACCGAAGAGTCCAAAATGTCACGTGGCACAACTTTAAAAGTTTTAGTTGCAGTACCAAAATAACCACTTGCTTTTTCTGTGCCCTTAATTTCAACGGTATAAGTGCCAGCATCTATAATGCTTGCAACCTCATTGCCCGAGCTGTCAAGCAAGCGCAAAGTGTAATCGCTGCCTTCAGTTAAAGTTGTGCCGTTATGAACTACTTTAATTGTTGTCGGTGTAAGGTCAGCCCCAGTGTATGTTGCATCCTCGACACCAGCAATATCTGTGCTTTGAAGTTCTTCACCCTTTATTTTTGTAACAGCTGCTGCTGCATTTATAGCACCAGCACTGCCTGTTTTGTCGGGCCAGCGACTGTAAGAATCGTTAGGGTCAGAAATTGCATCTGCTGTGGTTTTTATTGCTGTTTCAACATCGCTTGGAGTTGCATTTGGAGCAGCCGCAAAGCAAAGTGCCGCAATGCCAGCAACAAGAGGTGAAGCCATTGAAGTGCCGCTTAATTTTGTATAACTTGAACTGCTGTCATTGTACGTTGAATAAATGCTAACACCTGGTGCACTGATGTCTTTATCCTCGTTATAATCAGACCAATTTGCATTTGTGCCGTCAGTATCAAGTGCAGTAACGGCAAGACTGTCAGCATAGTCTGAGGGATAATGGTTTGTAGTTTTTGGGTTTTTATTACTGTCGCCATTGCCACCTGCGCAAACGGTTAGGATGTTCCTTTCTTTTGCCTCGGTAATTAGCTCCTGCATCAGGGTACTGTAGCTAGAATAACTGCCAAGACTCATGTTTATAACGTGCAAATTATTAAGCTTGCCCTCATCAATTAGGTCAAACAAATATTGATAGCCTTGCATAATGTCGGAATCGTAAGCACCAGGCTCTGAGGAGTCATTTGTAAACACTTTAATTGGCAAAATGCTTGCATTATAACTTGCACCAGCAATGCCAACAGAGTTGTTAGCCGTAGCACCTGCAATGCCACAAACGTGTGTACCATGACCGCAATAATCGCCATTGAAACTGTCAGTTGCTTGTAGTTTACAATTGTTGTATGTGTCATAAGCAAGTTCAGCGTTAATGTTAGCTTGCAAGTCTTCGTGTACTAAATTGACACCTGTGTCAAGCACGGCAATTGTTGATGAGTTATTGGTTTGAGCAACGTCCCAAGCGCTAAGAACATTTGCGCCTTTGCATGTAGTTGTGATAATTTGAAGCTTAGACCAAGACCAATCAAAATAGCTTTTGCTGCCATAAAGGTAATATTGATTTGAACTTGATGAATCTTTGTATGTGCTTGTTGCGGGGTCGTTTGGGGTGTAATTTAGTGAATACTCACTTCCTTTGTTTTTTGAAGCACTTTCTGTACTAGAAGTGCTTGTAGTGCTGCTAAGAGTGTAAATGTTATCGAATTGTGCGCAAGAAACACCCTGCGTGCCCTTTGCAACCTGAACAGCTGCATCCACACTCATGTTCTCAGGCACTTCAACGCTTACAATGCTGCCACAACGCTTAGTTGGTTCAACTACCGTTTCTGTAACACAAAACCCTTGTTCTGCAAGAGCTTGCTTAATACTTTCGCTAGATTGCGCTGGTGTAGCGGCATTGCTTGCATCATCAAGTGCTACTAAAAAATGGTCGGTTGCATAAGATGGTTGACCTTGTGTGCTGTTAGTAGATAAAGCTGCAGGCACAGTTGAGAATTCATTGTCTTCTGAAGTGGGTTGCAACTCATTTTCATTTCCATTCGAAATGGCATTAGAAGAAGTTACTGAGCACGCATTATTATTTGAAGAATTTAGCGCACCAAAAACAGTTTGCTGTGAAAACGGGCTGATTTGCATTTGGAACAAAAACAAGCCCAGGGCAACTGCAAAAGCAACAGTGAAATTAATAAATTTTGTTTTCATAAAACCACGCCTTACAACCAAACATAAAGCCTATTTGTTCTGCCCCAACTTCATTGCTATGCCTTAGGTGAAAATTGCACTGAAGTGATAACACCTGATGCAGATTTTACACCCATAAGCATGGCATTTGCAAGTTGCATGCATTATAACTTAATACGAACATTTGTGCTAGCCAAAAATGTAAAATGTGCAGTACCTACAAATTTTGTTCAGCCAAGATGTTAATAAATCTAAATAAAACCAACCTATAAATAAACGCGATACTGCATAAAATTAGAGCACACCTTTTTAGGAAATTGCATTTGAAACGTACGTGAAAATTGCAAGCAGTGCAATTGCAGCAATTGTAACGAAAAAGTATGTTTTCCAGTTTAGGTGCTTTGCC
>CAYVDR010000055.1:0-8318 GCA_964450625.1 uncultured Senegalimassilia sp. | reverse complement strand
CCCAAGTATTGTCGATCAAGCATTGGGTTGCGGGTTGCTCCTTAACGCAACAGGGTCTTCAACATTGCGTTTTTTGCCGCCACTTATTTGCGAAAAGCAGCACATAGAAACAATGTGTGCTCGGCTGAAAACATTGCTTGAAGGGCAGGCATGAATTTAAACCAACTCGAATATTTTATTAGTGTTGCCGAACTGAAAAATTTCACTCATGCTGCGCGCCAGCACTACATTTCGCAAACTGCCATTAGCCAGCAAATTAAGTCGCTTGAAAAAACTATTGGCGTTGCTTTGTTTGCGCGCGACAAGCACAGCGTTGAACTTACAGCAGCGGGAAAAGTGTATTTAGGCGAGGCTAAAAAAGTTGTACAACACGCAAATAATGCCATGCGTCTTGCGCGCCTAGCCTCAGCTGGGCTTCACGGTGAAATTACCATTGGTTTTGTCACGGGTTATGGCAAAGGGGGGCTTGCAAGTCACCTTCATGCTTTTTATAGTGCTTTTCCAAATGTTAAAGTAAACCTTCAACGCAGCAATTCTAGCGTGCTATTGCAAAATGTTGTAAAAGGCACGTGCGATGTTATTTTCGTTATTAGTTCGCATGTGCATGGCAAGTTTAGCCTTGCTAGAAAGTTTATAACAAGCTATCCAATCATGGCAGTTTTGCCAAAAGCTCATCCGCTTGCTAGCAGCGAAAAGCTTGAATACTCTGCTCTTGAGGGTGAAAGTTTTATTATGATGGATCCAGCTGACCAGCCAAAGGAACAAATGCAAGAAGCACTTTTGGTTTATAAGCGTGCAGGCTATATTCCCAACATTGTTGCAGCTGATGGCGAGGACGAAACCGTTATGCTTATGGTTGCTTCTGGCATTGGAATTGCAATTATGCCTGAATACATTACACAGCATTATGCAAACAGTTCTACGTTAAAAATTTTGCCTATAGTAAAGCCAGATGGCACATCTGAAACGCTTGATTTTGAAATGCTTTGGAGTGAAAGTAATGAAAACCCTGCACTAGGTCACTTTCTTGAGGCGTTGGGGTAAAAGTGTTTTGTCATCTAGTATAATGCATGAAGTTATTGTAATTAATGGTGCTTTTGCTATCTTCGTAGAATTGGTTTGTGGCATCAATGTCAGTTTACAATCAAAGGTAATCAATAAATGCTCAACGACTTTTATCAAATGTTAAACCCTGTTGCTTTTAGCTTAGGCCCCATTTCAGTGCGCTGGTACGGCATTGCGTATGTTTTGGGTTTTGCGCTTGCTGCTTTTATGCTTGTACGCACATCGCGCCGCTGGCACGTTCGCTTTAATTCAGATTCCCTGCTTACAATAATGATATGCGTTATTTTTGGTGTCATCATTGGCGCACGCTTGGGCTATGTTCTTTTTTATGGCTTTGACTATTACGCAGCACACCCCTTAGAAGTGTTTGTGCTAAGCAATGGCGGCATGAGCTTTCACGGCGGGCTTTTAGGTGCGCTTGCATCTGGCATTGTGGCAGCAAAGCTAACCGGCATCCCTTACCTAACCCTTGCGGACATGGGCGCAATTGCAGCCCCCATTGGGTTGTTTTTTGGCCGCTGTGCAAACTTTGTAAATGGCGAGCTTTGGGGTGCTGTAACCAGTTTGCCCATAGGCGTTGTGTTTGGCGGTGCTGCTGGAAATGTGGCACGCCACCCCTCGCAGCTTTACGAGGCATTTTTAGAAGGCATTGTTCTGTTTTGCATTTTATATTTGCTGTCCCGCAAAAAGCCCCCAATGCCCCGTGGCACACACCTTGGTGTGTTTCTAATTTTTTATGGCATGTTCAGGTTTTTAATTGAATTTGTACGCCAGCCAGATGTTCAGTTGGGCTATTTATGGGCTGGCTGGCTTACAATGGGGCAACTGCTTTCTGTGCCGCTTATTGTTGTTGGCATTTGCTTGCTTGTGTTTGCTTTTAAGAAAAAGCTGCCGCAAACAGGTTTGCCAGATATTCAGCCTGAAAGCAGTAGTGAACATAGTGAAACAGTGGGGTGAGTGTGCCTAAGTTTGTAAGTCTAAAAAACCTGTTGATTGCTGCATCTGTTTTTTGTGCTTGTTTGCTGTGCGCAATGTTTTTGCTTGCGGGTTGTGCGAACAGCCAGCAAAATGCAGCTGGAAGCATTGCAGTAAAGGGGAGCCAAGCATCTTCGGGTGTTTCAAGCACTGCGCCAACTGAAGCGTGTGAATCATGCGTGTACACCGGTGCAAACAATGGTTCAGGCACGCTTAGCGTTGGCGTGCGCACCGACATTGTGGGCTTTAGTTCTTATAACGCACACACTGGAAAATACTACGGTTTTGAGGTGGACATGGCACGTGAACTTGCTGCACGCTTGGGCTATGCACAGGTTAAATATGTGCCAGTTGAGCCAAGCAACCGCAAAGAAGTTTTGGAAGCTGGCAGTGTTGACTGTTTAATTGCTTGCTATTCTGTTTCAGAATCGCGCGAGAAAAACTTTAACTTTTCGTCTACCTATTACACAGATTCAATTGTTTTCGCAGTTGAAAAAAGTAGCAAAATTGAAAACTTGGCAGGCTCAAAAAACGTTTGCATAGGCACACTTCAAGGCGCAAACACAGCAGCGCAGCTGGCAACTTATTTGTATGACATTGGCTATTCAAATGGTGAAAAATTAACGTCCACACAAGACAACTCACAAGCCACATTTGACACTTGGAATTTAGTGCAGTTTGAAAGCTATGCTAAGCTGTTTGAAGCGCTTGAAGAGGGCAGCGTTGACATTGCTGCATGCGATGGCTCCATTGCTAGTGCGCACATGAACACGTCGCGCACAACGCTTGGCGACGTTGCAATTAAGCCGCAGGAATATGCTGTTGCCACGCAGAAAAACAGCAGCCTAACTGCCAGCATAAACGCACAAATTGATGCAATGCTTGACGATGGCACAGTTGCCAATTTGCTTGATAAATGGGACTAACAGCTTCGCAGTCAATTTCTAATTAGGGGTTTATATATATGTCGAAAAGGCTTCGTAAAAAAACGATCATTGTTATTGCAACCATTATTATTTGCATGGCGTGTGTTGCGCAACTTGTTTTTGAAATGCAGAAAAACATTTCATTTCAAAATTCCAAAACTGAAATTGAACAGCAAGCAAGCCGCTTGCCAAAGCTTTTAGAAACTGCCAAAACTGACGAGCAGCAAAACACCGAAACATATGATGCTGTTTACCAATCGAAAGCCGACAGCATTGCGTTCATTGCAAAAAACAACGCAGGTTTTGAAGCGACGGACACAAAAATGGCTGATTACAAGCAGCTTTTGGAAGTTGATAACGTTATGGTGGTTGAGAGAAGTGGCAGCGTTATTGCCAAGGCACAAAGCACTTCTGCTGATTTTTCACACATGCGTTTTAATGACATAAAGTGCGCACTTGATGGGCAAATGCCTGGTGTAATAGAAGTAACTTATGCGCAGGCAAATTCAACTTACCGCTATTACTCAGCTGCAATTGACAGCAACACAATGGTTGTTGTTGAGCAAAACCCCTCAGAGCTTAACGAGCTTAATTCTCAAACTTCCTCGACTCAAAGCGTGCTTCAAAACATTACGGTTGGAAGCCATGGCTATGTTATGGCAATTTCAGCGCAGGATTATGTTGTTTCCTACCACCCCGATTCAAAACTTGTTGGTGCCGATGCGTTGGAGATGGGAATTAACGTTGAAAATTTAGAAAACGAAACGCATTTTGAATGCAATTTTGCAGGGGAAAACCTTTACTGTGGCGTTGTGCAAATTGGAAACAACTACTACGTTTTCGCAGTTCCAGAAACTGATATGCTCACGTCGCGCTTAATAGCTGTTGGTGTTATTTTGTTTGCATTTTTGGCTGTTATGGTTGCCATTGCGCTTTACGGCATTTTTGTGTTGCGCGACGACGAAAAGCGAAACGTATCCAAAAAAGTTAACATGCCAGGGGCTTATTGCTTTAACCTTGGTATTGCTAAAAAAGCACTTGCGCTTTCTATCGTTGGGTTTTTAGTTGTTGTTGGTGTTTGTTTTTACATGCAAACGCTTTTTGCACTTTCAAGCCAGTCGGTAATAAACAACGAGCGCGCAACCCAAATTTCGCAGACTATCAAGCAAGCAAACGCTCGTGCAAGCCAGCTTGAACAACAATACAGCCAGCGCTATTTGGACAAATGCCGTGTTGCTGCACATGTTGTTAGCGAAAACCCCTCCCTTGCCACGCACGAAAAACTTGCTGAACTTGCAGATGTCTTGCAAATTGCTGCCGTGTATGCAATAGATGGCGAAGGCAACATGACTGCCTCAAGCACGCCACAAAAGTCGTACTCCTTATCCACTAACCCAAACGACAGCTCTTATGCTTTCCGCGCACTTTTAGCAGGCACAGAAGAGCTTGTGCAGCCTGTAACTCAAAACGATTCAACAGGTGAGTCACAGCAGTTTATTGGTGTCGCAACACGTGATTCTAATGGCTATGCCAATGGGCTTGTGCAAATTGCAGTACGACCCCAGCGCCTTGAAAAGCTGCTTGAAAGCGTGCAGATTGATCACGTGTTAAGCGGCGTTAAGGCTGGTGTTGATGGGTTTGCGTTTGCGGTAAATGCGTCAACAAAAACAATTGACTATTACCCAAATGACAAAATTCAGGGCAAAAGTGCATCCAGTGCTGGAATTAGCGACTCTCAGCTAAAAAGCGGCTACACCGATTACATTACTATTGGTTACAATACTTATTTTGCAACTTGCACACTTGTTGACAATTATTACCTTTTTGTTGCAGGCAGTGAAGGCGAGCTTATGGCAGAACGTGGCCCGCTAACGCAAACAACAGCACTTATTGCATTTTTGTGCTTGGCATTCATTTTTGTTGTGCTCTCGTTTGAATTAAAACAGCCCACAATTTTATCAGCGAGTGAAAAACCTTCGAAGAAACAAAAGCAAGCAGTGGGCAAAAAAGGCAGCAATAAAAAAGCTACGTCCGCTAGTACCGCGAATGGAAACAAAACGCTGGCTGCTAGCAAAAGGCAAGCTGGCGGCAACTGGCGTATAGTAGACGTTACAATGGCAGATGGTCACACAAAGCAAACCGAAAGTGCTGCAAGCCGCTGGTTCTACAAATCGCTTGGGTGGCATGAAAAAACGCCAGAGCAAAAACTTGGCAGCGTTATGCGCTGGTTCATGGGCATTGCGGCGTTTGTTGTGTGCGCGTCTGTGCTGTTCAAGAGCGCAATTTTCCCACAGAATTCTGTTATAGCATACATTTTGTCGGGGGCGTGGCCACGCGGCTTTAACATTTTTGCTATTACGGCATCAATTATGTATGCATCCGTCGCCCTAACACTTGCAGCAATTGTGCGCTGGGTTTTGCATTTGCTCGCCGATGTTTTGGGTACACGTGGCGAAACTGTTTGCCGCTTGCTTTCAAGTGGCGTTAAATATGGCACTGTAATTTTCATGCTGTACTGGTGCTTAGGCGTGCTAGGCGTTGACACAGCCACCCTTCTTGCAAGTGCAGGCATTATCACGCTTGCCCTAAGCTTTGGTGCTAAAGACCTCGTTAGCGACATCTTATGCGGTTTGTTCATTATTTTGGAAGGAGAATTTCGCGTTGGCGATGTTATTCAAGTTGGCAGTCAAGCGGGAACTGTAATGGACATTGGCGTGCGTACAACAAAAATCAAAAACGGCAACGGTGACGTGTTGGTTTTGCGCAACAGTGGCATTTCAAATGTTGTGAACAAAACAAAGCTCGATTCCTATGCAAACGTTGATGTTATTTTGCCAACGGGCGAAAGCCTTGCTTACCTTGAAAACTTGCTTTCGCGTGAGTTGCCACATGTGGCTGCGCGTGTGCCTGAAATTATTGATGGGCCGTTCTATAAAGGCGTTGTCAATTTGGCAGAAACCACAATTACAGTGCGTGTAGTGGCCACATGCAAGGAAAAAGACCGTGGCAACTTGGAGCGCTCGCTAAAGCGTGAAATGAAGTTGTTGCTAGCGCATGGCGGCGTTGCGCCATTTGCCGATGTTGCCGAGCACGACTTAGGCGAAGGCAAAACAGCTGAAGAGCGCAAACGCGAGCAGCGCGAACAGAAAAAAGCTGACACGTACATTAAGCAGCAGGAACACGCAAGTGAAGCTGTTGGCAATGAAAGTGCTAGTGGTGGGGAATAGGTTTAATTTTATGATACAAGCCCATTTTAGGGTCAACTTTATCTATGATTATATCGAGTTCTATTCCCTGTTCGGTAAGTTTGTCTGGCACATTAGTTAAAGCTTGATTACTAATCTAAAATTACGTCAAAAGTTTCTTCACTATCTACAAAAACATACCTTGTTTTCGGGATATTTTTCATCAAGGATATCTCCTCGATTAAATGACAAAAATCACGCGGTGTTTCAACAATAGGAAAGCCATTAATATTTAGTGATGTGTTGACAAGGCATGGAATATGAGTTTTTTCAAAAAACGACATTATCAAGTCATAAAGCCTAGGATTAACTTTTCGTTTAAGAAGCTGCGGGCGTGTTGTACCGTCAATGTGGCATACCGCTTTTAGTCTGCTGCGCCACCTTTCTTTAATCTTTAGTGTGCGCAACATAAATTCACACATATCTGTGTTATCAACTTCAAAAATTCTCTGAAATAGTTCTTCTGGAACAACAGGCGCTAATGGCCTCCAAGCTTCTCTGCCCTTGATGATGTTTAAAGCATTCAACATGTCTTGCGTTGCTGGATTAGCTAGAAACGACCTATGACCGAGTGCCCGAGGTCCGTATTCTGCAGCACCTTGATACCAAGCAATTACTTCACCATTTTTTAAAGCGTTGGATAAACACTCATTAGGTTTTTCAATTTTTTTGTGTTTATATATTAGTTCGTTTCTTGGATAAACAACACCAAGGTAAGAAGTTTCTAAGCGTTGAGATTTCAATTGTTTTCCTTGAATTTGCATATTCCGAAAAACTCTACCGATCGATTCAGCGCAAGCATCACTTGTATGTGGACTGGCAAAGTAATGTTTAAACAGACCCAAACTTATAATCTTTGAATTAGTTGGGCAATTAAGAATTCCGCCACCGCTCATGCATAAATTATCTGTATGTATTTCTTCGTCTTCAAGTAGCTGTTTGAAATATTTGACAATTTCAACCATAACATCTTCAAAGTTTTTTTGAATTGTAAATGCAAGATCTCTTGCGCTCATCACATCATATTTATTTGTTTTACATTTTTTTAAAAAACTTAAAATTGCTTCTTTTCCATGATTTTCATCTGTAACTATTGTTTTTAATTTATCGTCCCATGAAATGTAAGTCTGTCCGTTATTTTTACCGTAGGACGAAAGCCCCATAAGCTTTCCCTCGGCATAGGATTGGTTAAAAATTTGTTTTGCAGCCTCGTAATAGACATAGCATATAGAAACATTTTTTGAAAATTGCTTTAATATTTTTGGCTCTTGACCTTCTTTAATGTAAGCAAGCGATATGCATACATCTTTGTCTTTCGCATCATATCTATCGTTAACTAATACTGCAGCTTCTTTAAAGCCACTTTGGTAAAAGGCCTCATAAATATGATTTTCATGATGGTCGTGCTGAATTTGACTTTGTGTGTAGTCTTTAACTAGAATATCTGAATTATTTGTTGCATGTAAAAAGAAGTCTCGTGGTGTTTTGGCTTGATGTTCGTTTGTAACATGTGTATCTATTGAACCTTTCTGTGAAAGTTCACTAGCATTGAAGTAATGTTTAAAATAAAGTAAAGGTAAGTAGGGTTCCACACAATCATGTTTTACATGAGTAAAACGCTCCATTTCGCTTGCGAATACAACTTTACAATCGCATAAAACAACACATGAATTATTCTCTACAAGTGGTCCTCCATCAGATTTTTTAAAGTTTGTCCTGCTGTATGGTCGTCCAGAAGATTGGGATGAAAAAGAATACACTAACTCAGACAAAACTCGCTCCTTTTTTCTAAACATTACTTGTGAAACGAAAATACTAATATCTTGTAATGTTAAAGCAAAATATTGGTTTAGACTTCCGCAAATTGATGAATGCTCTGAAATCATTTATTCTTTAAACACTTATTTTCTATGCGTTGGAATTCGCATTGGTTTTTGTGGCAAATTGAATGTAGAATAGCTTAAAAATTTGCAATCACAAAGCGCGTTGAAGGGGTTTTTATGACTAAGCATATTTTTGTAACTGGCGGTGTTGTGTCCTCGCTTGGGAAAGGCATTACTGCTGCTTCACTTGGGCATTTGCTAAAAGCAAGGGGCTACAAAATCAC
>CAYVDR010000054.1:0-8334 GCA_964450625.1 uncultured Senegalimassilia sp. | reverse complement strand
TCAGGCAATTTGCCTTCAACAATTTTTTGCGCTATGCCGTCAACAACTTCACGTTGCACAAGGCGCTTGCATGGGCGTGCACCATAAACTGGGTCAAAGCCATCAATTGCCAAGTGCTCCATGGCGGCGTCTGTTACATCAAGCGTTACGCGACGGTCATCAAGGCGTTTGCGAACATCGGCAAGTTGCAACTCAACAATTGGCTCCATGTTTGCAATGGAAAGCGCATGGAATGTAATAACGTCGTCTATGCGATTCAGGAATTCTGGTCTGAATGTATTGTGAAGAGCATCTTGAATTGCGTTCGACAATTTAGCCAGCGATTTTGCAGCATCTTTAACGTCGCCTTTCATGACGTCTTCCATAACGTCGCCCATCGATTTCTTCTGCGCATTTTCGCTTTCGTATGTGCGAATTGCATCGGAGCCAATGTTGCTTGTCATGATTATTATTGCGTTCTTAAACGACACAACCCGGCCTTGCCCGTCGGTTAAGCGGCCGTCATCAAGCACTTGCAAAAGCACGTTGAATACATCTGGGTGTGCCTTTTCAACTTCGTCAAGCAAGATAACGCTGTAGGGGCGCCTGCGCACAGCTTCAGTAAGCTGGCCGCCCTCGTCGTAGCCCACATACCCTGGTGGTGCACCAATTAAGCGCTGCACGCTAATTTTTTCCATGTACTCCGACATGTCGATGCGCACCATGGCACGCTCGCTGTCAAACAAGTACTCTGCCAGCGCTTTTGCAAGCTCTGTTTTGCCCACACCCGTGGGACCCAAGAACAAAAAACTGCCAATTGGTTTATTCGGGTCGGAAAGCCCCGCACGGTTTCTGCGAATGGCACCAGCCACTGCTGACACCGCTTCGTCTTGCCCCACAACACGCTCGTGCAGTTTTGCTTCCAAGTCAACCAACTTTTGCATTTCGCCTTGCATCATTTTTGACACTGGAATGCCTGTCCAAGCAGACACAACTTCAGCAATTTCTTCTTGCGAGACTTCCTCTTTCAAAATTGCACCGTCGTTTTGCTTTACGTTTAAGTCGTTTTCAGCTGCTTCAAGCTTTGCTTTAAGCTCTGGAATTTTTGCATAACGAATTTCCGATGCTTTCGACAAGTCGCCTTCACGTGTTGCACGCTCTTCAGCGTTTTGCGCCTCTTCAAGTTCTGCCTTCAAAGACTGCACACGCTCAATAACATCCTTTTCGTTTTGCCACTGGGCCTTTCGTTTTGTTAGCGCATCCTTTGCCTCTGCAATGTCTTTGCGCAACGCTTCCAAGCGCTCACGGCTAACATCGTCGCTCTCACGCATAAGCGCTTGCTCTTCAATTTGCATTTGCGTAAGTTTACGCTCTTCCAAGTCAACTTCTTCAGGCATGCTGTCAATTTCAATGCGAAGCCTGCTTGCCGCTTCATCCATTAAGTCAATGGCTTTATCGGGCAAAAACCTGTCAGAAATGTAGCGGTTTGAAAGCTCGGCACACGCAACAATTGCGCTGTCTGTAATGCGCACGCCATGGTGAATTTCATACTTTTCTTTAAGCCCGCGCAAAATTGCAATGCTGTCTTCAACAGTAGGTTCGCTAATTACAACCGTTTGGAAACGGCGCTCAAGGGCAGCATCCTTTTCGATGTACTTGCGGTATTCGTCAAGCGTTGTGGCACCAATTGCGTGAAGCTCGCCACGTGCAAGGGCTGGCTTTAGCATGTTGCCAGCGTCCATGGAACTGTCCCCCGTTGACCCAGCACCAACAATTGTATGCAGCTCGTCAATGAACAGTATAATTTGCCCAGCCGATTCCTTCACTTCACGAAGCACAGCCTTTAGCCTGTCTTCGAATTCGCCACGGTATTTTGCACCTGCCACCATAGCACCTAAATCGAGTGCAATAACGTCGTGGTCTTTTAAGCCCTGTGGCACATCGCCTGCAACAATGCGCTGGGCTAAGCCCTCAACAATTGCAGTTTTGCCAACGCCAGGTTCGCCAATTAGCACTGGGTTGTTTTTCGTGCGGCGTGAAAGCACCTGAATGGTGCGGCGAATTTCTTCCGAGCGGCCAATAACAGGGTCAAGCTTGCCCTCACGTGCTTGCTGCGTTAAGTTTTGCCCATACTGGTTTAGCGCATCAAGTTCGGGCTTGGAAGTTTGATCGGTAACGCGACTGTTGCCACGCAGTGCACCATAAGCCTCCTCAACAGTCTTGCCCGTAATGCCGTTCGAATTCAAAAGCTTACCAGCAGCCCCTTTGTCCTGCGCTAATGCCACAAGTAAATGTTCAGTTGTGGCATAGCTGTCGCCCATGCGCTCTGCAGTTTTAACGGCACTGTCGATGACTTTCATTAAATTGTTGCTTGGCATTGCCATGGGCAAGTTTTGCCCGCTTGCCTTTGGCATGTTTTCAATTTCTTTGTTTACGTTGTTCTTTAAAACATCTGGGTCGGCACCAATGCGTTTTATGATTGCCGACAAGTTGTTTTCTTGGGCATCAAGCATTGCTTTTAGCAGGTGAATTGGTTCAATGGTGCTAGATTGCGCATCGCCTGCCACGCTCATGGATGCTTGGAATGCCTCCTGTGCAGTTACTGCTAGTTTATCCAGTCTCATGTTAATCCCCCTTTTATATTGCTATTTTTTTTATTACCTATTTTATAAATACCCACTGTTGCGGCGAAGAACAATTGCGTTTTCTGTGCCAACCAGCGAGTTTACGCTCTCACGTGTTTCAAGTTCGTGAACCCTGTCGGCAAGCCTTCTAACACGTTTGTGCAAGTCGTCAAGTTCACGGTCACGCTCATCAAGGCGGCCTTGCAAATCCAAAATGCGAATGACGCCAGCCAAGTTTATGCCCTCGCCTGTAAGCTCGTTAATAAGTTCAAGGCGTTCAATGTCTGCCTGCGAATACATGCGCGTGTTGCCGCTCGTGCGCTTTGGGCTTACCAAGCCTTTTTGCTCGTACGTGCGAAGCGTTTGTGGGTGCACGCCTGCAAGTTCAGCCGCCACGCTAATCATGTAAACTGGGCGGTCACGGTCTGTCCAGTCACCCATTGCTACCAACCCCTTTGCATTTCAGGCGACGCATTTGAAAACGCCTGCATTGCCTTTTTTTGCTTTGCGTTCAAATTTTTTGGAATTTGAACGTGAATTGTTAGCACTAAATCACCATTGCCTGTGCCTTTTACACGGGGGGCACCTTTGCCCGTTAGCTTCATTACAGCGCCATCTTGCGTGCCTTCGGGAATTTTTATGCGCACCTTGCCGCCTTCTGGCACGGGAACAACAACGGTTGCGCCAAGTGTTGCCTCAGCAACGCTTACAGGCACGTTAAGCAGCACATCTGCGCCATCGCGCATAAAGTAAGCGTGCGGCATAATTTTTGTTGTTACCAACAAGTCGCCTGGTTTGCCGCCATTTGTTGATGCAGCACCCTTGCCACGAAAACGCACGCGCCCGCCGTCAACTGCCCCTGCTGGCACTTTAACGTCAAGGGTTTGCGTTTTGCTGTTGCCAGGCACACGCACTGTTATGCGCTTGTGTGTGCCTGAAAACGCCTCTTCAAACGTGACGTTTAGCGCAACGTTCATGTCTTGGCCAGGTGTTTTTGGTGTTGAAAACGGACTGTTTCCACCACCAAAGTCCCAGTTTGTGCCAAACGCACCTTCGCCACGGCGAATGCTTTCCAAAATTTCAGCCCAGCTGCCAAAGCCGCCCATGCCGCCTGCAGCAAATGGGCCAGCACCACCAGTGCCCCCTTGCCAGCCATGAGGAATTTGGTTTGCATTAGCTGTGCCGTATTGGTCGTACAGCTTGCGCTTTTTGTCATCGGAAAGCACTTCATAAGCTTCGTTAATTTGTTTAAACTTTGCCTCGTCGCCGCCCGCATCTGGGTGATGCTTGCGGGCGAGTTTGCGAAACGCCTTCTTTATGTCCTCGGTGGACGCTGTGCGCCCAACGCCTAGCGTCTTATAGTAATCAGGAGTAGCCGCCATAACACCACACCCACCTTTCTACTAATTAAATGTTTACCTAAAACAAAGGCGAGCAAATTTTGCCCGCCTTTTTAAGTTCCTAATCTTGCGAATCAGAATCGGGCTTGTCACTTGGACGTTTGCTGCCACCGCTTGTAACAGTTACCATTGCAGGGCGTAAAACTTTGTTGCCCATTTTGTAACCTTTTTGGTAGACCTCATGCACTGTTTCATCGAAAACGCTTGTGTCTTCAACAGTTGCAACAGCCTGGCATTCAAGTGCGTCAAACGCTTCGCCTTCAGGGCAAATAACCTCAACGCCGCCAGATTTCAAAACGTCAACGAACTTTGTGTGAACTGCCTTTACGCCATCGAGCAAGTTTTCCGTGCCGTTTTTTTCAGCATAGTCAACGCTGCGCTCAAGGTCATCGATTACAGGAAGCAAGCTCTCAACAAGCTTTTCCCCTGCACGAGCACGCTCAGCCTCACGTTGCTCTGCTGTGCGGCGGCGGTATGTGTCCCACTCGGCGTGCAAGCGCATGTACTTGTCCTGCCAATCCTTCACTTCAGCCTTTGCCTTTGCAACTTCTTCAGCGTCGGTTGCTTCAGGGTTTTCAGCCTCGTCAACAGCTGCATCTTCTGTCGCCTCGTCGGCTTCAGTTGCTTTTGCTGTGTCAGCTTCTTCATTAACCTCAGAAGCTTTTTTGCCTTGAGCTGCGCCTTGCGCTTTGCCAGCACCGCTTTCAGCAGCCGAGTTTTTGCCAGCATTGGCCTTTTTTTGCTTTTCAGCTTTTTCAGCCTTAGCCTGCGCTTCTGCAAATGCAACTGCGTCCAAAATGTCTTGCGGGATGTCAGAGCGGCTGCCCGAGTATGTTCTATAACTTTTTGGAGAAGCAGACATGGCCACTATTTCCCTTCTTTGTTGTCGTCAACAACTTCGTAGTCAGCTTCAATTGGACCATCATCATTTGCATCGCTTGCGCCAGCAGCACCTGCAGCGGCGTTGGCACCCGCAGCCCCTGCTGCAGCAGCATCACCTTGCTGACCATAAGCAACCTCTGCAAGCTTGTAGCCTGCTTGCTGCAGTTTTTCAGTTGCAGCTTTAATGGCTTCGGAGTCGGTGCCGTCAAGCGCACTCTTAGCCTCGCTAATTGCCTCTTCAGCAGCTTTCTTAGAATCCGCAGGCACTTTGTCGCCCAAATCGCTTAACGTTTTTTCAGTTGCGCTTACAAGAGCATCGCAGTTGTTGCGGGTTTCAATTTCTTCCTTGCGCTTCTTGTCTTCCTCAGCGTGAGCCTCAGCGTCTTTCACCATGCGGTCAACTTCGTCGTCGTTTAGGGCAGTGGAGCCGCTGATTGTAATTTGCTGCTGTTTGCCAGTGCCTTTGTCTTTTGCAGACACGTTAACAATGCCGTTTGCGTCGATGTCAAACGTAACTTCAATTTGAGGCACGCCGCGCCTTGCAGCAGGAATGCCAGTTAGCTGGAACTTGCCAAGCGTTTTGTTGTCGTTAGCCATTTGGCGCTCGCCTTGCAGCACGTGAATTTCAACGGATGTTTGGTTGTCAGCTGCAGTTGAGTACACCTCGGTTTTGCGTGTTGGAATTGTTGTGTTGCGGTCGATCATTTTAGTCATAACGCCACCCATGGTTTCAACACCTAGGGACAGTGGCGTTACGTCCAAAAGCAAAATGCCTTCAACGTCGCCTGCTAAAACGCCACCCTGAACAGCAGCACCCATGGCAACAACTTCGTCTGGGTTCACAGACATGTTAGGCTTTTTGCCAGTCATCTTTTGTACCAGGTCTTGCACGGCAGGCATACGTGTTGAGCCGCCAACCAAAATTACCTCGTCAATTTCGCCTTGCGACATGCCAGCATCTTTAAGTGCTTGCTCAACAGGCTTGCGGCAACGGTCCAGCAAGTCTTTAGTGATGCTTTCAAATTCAGTGCGTGTAAGCGTGTAGTCAAGGTGCTTTGGGCCAGAAGCGTCTGCTGTAATGAATGGCAAGTTGATGTTTGCTTGCGATGTTGTAGAAAGCTCCATCTTTGCCTTTTCAGCAGCTTCTTTTAGGCGCTGAAGTGCCATTTTGTCCTTGCGAAGGTCAAGGCCTGCGTTGTCTTTTGCGAACTTGTCAGCCAACCAATCGATAACACGGTGATCCCAATCGTCGCCGCCCAAGTGGTTGTCGCCAGAGGTAGATGCAACTTCAAACACACCGTCACCAAGTTCCAAAATTGAAACGTCAAACGTGCCGCCACCTAAGTCGAACACAAGAATTTTTTGGTCTTTGTTAGTTTTGTCCAAGCCATAAGCCAGTGCTGCAGCTGTTGGCTCGTTGATGATGCGAAGCACTTCAAGCCCTGCAATTTTGCCAGCGTCTTTTGTGGCTTGGCGCTGTGCGTCGTTGAAGTAAGCAGGAACGGTAATAACAGCCTGGCTAATTTTTGAGCCAACCTGTTTTTCAGCGTCGTCCTTCATTTTTTGAAGCACCATAGCTGAAATTTCTTCAGGGGTGTAATCCTTGCCATCAATGTCAACAACAGTGCGACCGTCCTTGCCAGCCTTCACTTTGTAGCTTACTTGGCTTTGCTCAGATGCTGTTTCGCTGAATGCACGCCCAATGAAACGCTTTACAGAAGACACTGTGTTTTCTGGGTTTGTTACTGCTTGGTTTTTTGCAGCTTTGCCAACAACACGCTCGCCGTCTTTGCGGAAACCCTCAACGGATGGGGTTGTGCGGTCGCCTTCAGCATTGACCAGAATTTCAGGCTCGGAGCCTTCCATAACAGCCATTGCTGAGTTTGTTGTTCCTAAGTCGATACCTAAAATCTTTGCCATTTTAGTTACTTCCTTTCAAGTTTGCTTTTTCGTGCTTCGCAATTAACATGTGTTGCGAGGCACACATTTACTTTGACGGTTGACACTATAAAATCTAAGTGCAGGCTTGTCAAGTTTTTTACAAAATTTAAAGTAACGTTTTGTAAACATGCAAGATACAGGAAAGTTACAAGGGGTTAAATGGAGGTTTGAACAGGGGAAGGGGTTTAGGCATTCGATAAAACTTAAGCAACAAAGAAAGCCAATTTGGTTGATACATCATAAAACGAAAAATGAATTGTGAAGAAAATATGTTGAAATTCGTCAAAATTTTGGCGCGATTTTCTTTGCCAGCTTCTTAACTGACATGCAAATGGATGCTTGATCTAAAAAATTTTGCTTTTATTCCAACTTAGCAAACAGCGGCTTTTCGTGCTGTTTTTACTGCTCAAGTAATTTTTCTGCGTATGCCAATTTCACGCAGCAGCAAAAAACGTCTAGAGCACTTTCAAGTTCATTTAGTGGCGGCATGCTTGGTGCAATGCGAATGTTGCTATTTGTTGGGTCGTTACCGCAAGGGTATGTGGCGCCAGCGCCCGTTAGCACAACGCCTGCTTGCTTGCAAAGCTCTACCGTGCGTTTTGCGCAACCTGCTGGTGTGTTAAACGACACGAAATAGCCGCCATGCGGCTTTGTCCATGAGCACGAACCAACTTCGCTAAGCTTGTCATTTAGCATTTTGTCAACAAGTGCAAACTTAGGTTGCAGGATTTCAGCATGCTTTGCCATGTGGCTTTTAAGTTTTTTGCTGCTGTTTAAAAAGCGCACGTGGCGCAGCTGGTTTAGTTTGTCGTGGCTTATAATTTGCGCAGCCATGTGCTTTTTAACCCATGCTATGTTTTTGGGGCTTGCTGCCATGGCAGAGATGCCAGCACCTGGGAATGTTATTTTGCTTGTAGATGCAAACTTGAACGAGCGTTCGGGGTTGCCCGCTTCGCAGCAGGCCTTATATATGTCGGCAAGTGTATCTTGCTTGTTTTCGTTGCCGTACAGGTGATGCACACTATAGGCATTATCCCAGAAAATGCGAAAGTCCCCTGCAGCGCACTTCATGGATGCTAAGCGGCGCACCACCTCAGTTGAATATGTTATGCCTGTTGGATTGCTATATTTTGGCACACACCATATGCCTTTTACGGAAGCGTCTTCGCTTACCAGTTGCTCGACTTGCGCCATGTTTGGACCTGCGTCAGTCATCTGAACAGGTATCATCTCAATGCCAAAAGCTTGTGTAATGGCAAAGTGGCGGTCGTAGCCTGGGGCGGGGCACAGCCACTTAACTTTAGGCAACTTGCACCACGGCTGCCCGTCAGGTGCGCCAAATGTCCACAAGCGCCAAATTGTGTCGTGCATTATGGTTAGGCTTGCATTCCCAAAAACTATAGTGTTTTCAGGTGCGTCGTCTAAAATGCCCGCCATAAGTTTACGCGCCTCAGGCAAGCCTTCAAGCACGCCATAGTTTCTGCAATCAGTACCGTCTTCGGCAAGGC
>CAYVDR010000053.1:0-8404 GCA_964450625.1 uncultured Senegalimassilia sp. | reverse complement strand
CTTACTTCAACACTTCCACAACACTTACTTGCTTATTAATTGCATCTGCAATGTAAGGCAGGCGCATTGCTAACGTTTTATCCTGAGCAAGCTCACTTGAAACCTCGTCGACAAAGCCTTTTAGCAAATCAATTTTTACCCATGACATGTCGCTCACTAAGCGAAGCTGGCGCTTTGGCTGTTCATAAAAGGGCTTTGTGCTAAATAGTTCGTATGCATGCGGCAAGTCGTGTGTCGAAACATTACAAAACAGGCAACTGCCGCTGTCAAACAGCGGGGCAAGGCGCCATTTTAACGTGTGAACATTTCGTATAAGCCCAAAATTTCTGAAGTGTCTGTCGTGGTTTAGAAGAATGAAATCAAGCAAAATCATTTTCTCAAGAAACTGCTGCACATTAGAAACCCCCAATTTAACACAGCAGTTAATGTAATGCTGAAACCAGTTTATGTGGTTAGGTTTAGCAAAAGCCTCCTTGATGTAATACGCTGGGACAAACTCTTCAAAATCCTTTAGAAAACAACTGCATTCGCAAACAAGCTGCTTTCCAAATTCACGCTTTCTATACGAAACAAATTCATTTGGATGCAAAAATTTGCTGAACAATTTTGTAGCAAGAACTTCATTGTAAACCTCTTGACCAAGTGGCCCTGCGCCCTTAAGCAGCAATCTTTTATTGCCTTTGCAAACCCATGTTTTAGGCAGGTTGCCATCACTGGTGTTATCGGGGTTTTTCAAACCCACTTGTTCAAGCAAATTTGTTTCATGCGCAGCGCAGCATTCAAAAGAATTGTCAAAAAAATTTAAGTCGCGCCACTTAAAACCCGAGTTTTCTGGACATACCCAATATTGATCTGATAGCGAAAACCCCAGCGTGTCTATGGCAATATCAGAGGTTTTAGCATAACCAAGCTGTTTTAGTTTAGCCTCAATGCCAGGCCTTGATGCAGGGATTGAACGGTGGGACCACCAGTATTTAAACGTTCGCAGCAATGATTTTGTTTTTTGTTGGCTAAGTAAGCCTAAAGGCGCTCGGCTTTCGTCCTTAATTGCGCCAACTGAAACAATTTTATTTGAAGTTGCATCATACGTAAAATCTAAAATGGCATATTCCCTGTTCATCAAAGTGTAGTTGCGCAAATCCGTCTTGAGTTGCTTTAGTGGCCTGCCAGCTTTTTTAGGCGACTTTTTTCTTGCTTGAATTGAGCTTTCCTCAATTGCCCATACATTGCCAAATTTTTCTGCCTTTAGTGCGCCGCTTTCGATAAGTTGGTAAATGCGAGGTGCCGACACACCAAGCTCGTGAGCAGCCTGTTTGACAGTAAACATAATACTATATGCCTCCCGCTAACACTAAAGTTAAACCCTTTAATACTATAAACAATTATAGTATTTTAGTTTTTAGAATTGTAAGCATTTCTTTTAAAACACTATAAATGTTTATGTGGTTTTACTGGTAGCTGTATACGATATGAGCCCTTTTAGTTCAACGCAGCGTCTTATGTAAATGAGGCGATCCCCTCTTTTTTATATAATGTGAAGCCGACTACTTCGCTTTCCAATCAACTTTCTGCAACGTTTCTGCAAGCATTTTGCAAACATTGTGCAAGGTGCTGTGGGTACACTTTACTAAACAACAACATGCAAGCCGGCTTTTGCATAGTTAGTAAAAGTGTTTGAGTGGGATTAGAAGGAGAATTAAATGAAAAGGAAGTTGGAAAAAATTAGCATTCAGCAAAAATTAGGGCGTAGCGTTATTGCAGTTGTGTTGTGCGCAAGCATGCTGCCAGCTGCAGGGCTAGCGCATATCAATAGTGCACATGCAGCACAAGTTAGTGTAAGTGAAGGAGAAGGAGTAAACACTTCACAAATAACAGCCAGCAATATTCTTGTTAAACCCGTGCTTTTAGGCTCTGAAACTGATGGGGTGTATGTATCAATTCTAGGAACGGATGATAATTGCTACCTTTATTTTGAGCCTGTTAACAGCTCAAACGGGACTATTGATTTAACAAACTGGAACAATAATTACAACAGCATGCAACAATCGCAATATTGGAGCAAAGTTAAAAGTGTTAAATCTGCCGGCAAAATTACTTGCGAAAATGATATTTCTAATCTTTTCTACGGTTGCTCATCGCTTATTGACATCTCGGCTCTTGCTAATTGGGATGTATGCAATGTAACAAAAATGGAAGCAGTATTTAAAGAATGCATATCGCTTAGTAATTTTACAGCGCTTGCCAACTGGAATGTACGCAATGTGGTCACATTAGAACGTTGTTTCGGTAATATTTACAACATTAAACTAGATGGTCTGAGCCACTGGAAGACTTCATCACTAGAAAGTCTTGAAAATACATTTTCTAATTGTAGAAATCTCACCGACCTTACCCCTTTGATTAATTGGGACGTAAGCAAAGTTACTAATATTAGAGAAATGTTTGCAAGTAATACTTCTCTCACTGACATTTCACCACTTGCAAATTGGAACGTTAGCAGTATTGAAAATGCTGAAAACACATTTAAGAACTGTACCGCCCTTAGTGATATTTCGCCACTTGCAAATTGGAAATTAGCTAATGTAAGTAGTGCTAGCATAATGTTTTTTAATTGTCCACTACAAAATGCACCACTAACTCTTATTGATAATATTACCAACACAACAAGTTGTGCTCTTGCATTTGGTACTTCAACTCAAATCCGCAGTTTTACTATGAGCAAAAATAGAGCCTCTTACTACACGCTTAAACAAGGTTATGAGGTAAATTATCAAACTTATACCAATGGATATATGCCTATTGACATTGAATATATTGCATCTGCCAATAAATCTGAAGATGCAACATGGCAGTATCGCTTTGCTAATGATGATGGCATAAACAGCTGGTCAAGTCTTGATGCCCTGGAAACTGATTGGGATAGGGTTGAAGGTAAAGAAATTCACATTTGCAAAATTGTAACTACTGATGCAGACGGCATAGCAGCCTGTGAAAGCACGGATGGTTCAGCGCAAACTGTAAGAGTTTATACAAAAGAAAATGGAGAAGTTAAAGGCATTGAAGGCGCAACTGCAATGATTGATGGCACGGGCAAAATTGTTGTTACTGTGCCTGCTGCCTGGGAAAACTCAGAAATTAGCGTTGCTGCATTAACTTCTGAAAATACAGCAGTAATTGGTGCAACTGTCAGCGTTGAAGGCAAAGGCGAACAAACAACTAACAAACTAGGTATCGCAACTTTTGCGGCCAATGGCTGCGAAGATACTGAAAACACAGCAGTAATTAGGCTTTGGGGGCAGGAGGCGCAAAATACCGCTGCACAGATCGCGCTAAAAGCATATGAAAAAATTGATGCAAATGGCAATGCTGGCTATGAACAAACAGATAACGTTGTTATTGCTCGAAATGACGACTTTGCAGATGCAATGAGTGCAACTGGTCTAGCAGGCGCGCTAAATGCCCCCATTTTGCTTACGGAAACTGGGCAGTTGTCAAGTGATGTTAACAGTGTTATTGAAAAATTAGGCGCTAAGAATGCTTACATCATTGGTGGTGCGGGGGCTGTAAAAGCAGATGTCGAAACTTCACTAAAAAATATTAGTAGCATTGAAAATGTTGAGCGCATTGCAGGGCAGGAATACTTTGATACCTCCGTTAAGTGTGCTGAAAAAATTAAAGAGGTTGAAAGCTCAAATAATGCAACAATGACAAATGATGTAATTGTGGCATATGGCCAAAACTTCCAAGATGCACTAAGCATGTCGAGCTATGCCTACAAGTATCATATACCCATTTTGCTTACTACAACTGGTCAAACAGCAGGCGAGCGCGGTTTGACCAATGGCTATGATACAGCGCAAAACAAAACAGGTAAAGCTGAAATTGAAAGCATTTTAAATGAAAACAGTACCATTTACGTTGCAGGTGGCACAGGCGCAGTAAGTGAAAAAAGTGTTGAAGGCAGTTTTAAATCTGCCACTGTCAAACGTCTAGCTGGTGAAAATGGCTATGACACATCCAACGAAATTGCAAAATACTTCACCAGCAATGAAGGCGGCAACAAACTAAGCGCAAGCGATATTATTACTGCAAGCGGCGCACAAGAACCTAAAGGCGTTGACGCATTAGCAGGGGCAGCACTTGCTGGTCGCAGTGGAGGTGTCATTTTGCTCGCAAACTCAAAGGATTATGGCGTAAACACTGCAGGAAATGAGATTAACATTCGCACGCTTAAAGCAAATGATGCTTTCCTGCAAACCTCTAAAACTCAAGTAATTAATGCTTACATCCTGGGTGGAGTTGGTGTTTTACCTAACACAGATACATGCAACATTGTTAATTTACTCGACTCAAAAATGAAAACAAATTAGATAACAGTATTAAATTCAAAAAAGGGCACTGGCACTTAGACGGTCTTTACGTAGCCCCTAGACGCAACTTGAATTCACTAAAGAACAGTACGGTTGCCCATAAAAAACGCCTGCAGCAAAACTATTTGCTAGCAGGCGTTTTAAAAAAGTTTAGGTTTGGCTAGAAGCTATTTAGCCTCAGCTGTTGCCACTTTCTTAGGAGCAGCTTTTGCCTCTTCATGCCCTAAGTTGTCTTCACCAACAATTGTGTGTGTGTCTGGGTCATAAACCAAGCCACCGTGTTCTTTGTGGAAGAACATAAGAAGTGTTGGAGAAATGCCTTCAATGTTTGCAAGATAGACGTGAATTAGCATAAAGCAAATGAACACAAACATCATGAAGTAGTGAATGATGCGCATGCTCATGATGCCGCCAACCAACGATGTACCAGCAGCAAAGAATGGAATTTCGCTTGTTGGCACCCAGAGTGCAAGACCTGTGTAGAACATCAAAATAATCAGAATTGGAATTAGAAGGTAGCTAATTTTTTGAGGAACACCAAGTTTTGCAGAAAGTGGGTGGTCCTTCTTTAGGAACAGATAGTACTTGATCCAGTGAATGCCCTGGTGGCGGTTGTCTTTTTGTGGCATCCATGTTTTGATGTCAACAACTTGTTTGCGCGTGCCGCCCGTTGGCGATGACTTCACAAAGAAAGCCATGATTACACGAATGATGCAGTTAATGAACAAAACAAAGCCACAGAAAATGTGAATGCCACGTGCCACAGACTCAAAGTACGGGAAGAACGGGAAATGAATGTAGAAGCCTGATAAGATTAACAGAATCATAGCAACAAGGTTTATCCAGTGCGTGATAACAAATTGCATTGGATGTGCCTCGCGGTAGTGCGCTAAGTGTGCCATATTATTTCACCCCCCATGGGCTTGTAACCGTTTCAAAGTGCTTGCCAGTTGCAGGCTCAGAAACGTGAACCGAGCAAGCCGTGCAAGGGTCAAACGAGTGAACTGTGCGAAGTGCATTAATTGGCTTTTCAATGTCTTCAACAGGCACACCAACAAGTGCTTCTTCCAAAGGTCCGTTTTCGCCTTTTTCGTTTTTAGGAGCCAAGTTCCAAGTGGAAGGAATGATAATTTGGTAACCCTGGATTTTGCCATCCTTAACAGATTCGCTGTGATAGAGTGCGCCGCGTGGTGCCTCCCAGAAGCCCGAGCCATCGCCAGTGATTGTTGAAGGCTCGCGGAAGTATTCAGAATCGCCTGATTTAACAGCCTCTGTAAGTTCCGTTACCCACTCTTTCATGAGCTTGGCAATGTATAGCGTTTCAACTTGGCGAATTGCAGTGCGCCCAAGTGTTGACTGCGCAACTGAAATTTTGCCAGGCACGCCAAGTTTTGTTAGGAAGTCGTCAACGTTTTCTTTAATGAATGGCACGTTGCGCTTGTAAGCTGCAAGAACACGTGCAAGGCTTGAGGCCTCAACCGCTTTGCCATCGTAGCTAGGGCGCTTTACCCAAGAGTAGCGGTCGTTAACGTTGTATTCCGTAAACTCAGGTTCGGTTGTGAAGTTTGGTGCTTGGTAGCTTGATGAGCCCTTATACCAAGAACGCCCAACGTATTCGGTAATCTTTTTCTCGTCTGGTTCAGTTAGGTTGAGCTTTTCATCCAAAACGCCGCTTGGCAAATAGCGGTTTGACATCTTGAAGTCTTTGTTTTCGAAAACGCCCCAAGCAATGTACCTGCCAGGGCCTTTGCCAAATTCAAGCGCTGATGAATAGAACGGAGCCAAAGCCAACGTGTCTGGAATCATGGTAGCTTCAACCCAAGTGTAGAGTTCGTCTACCAAAAGCTTCAAATCATCAAGTTTTTGCTCCGTTGGAACAAATGATGTGCCACCTGGGCGAAGTGTCATGACGTGTGGCATCTTACCGCCCAAAATGCCGTTGATTTGCGAAGCTTTAGCCTGCATGTTCAGCGCTTCAAGGTAATGTGCAGTGCAAATTAGGTCAAGCTCAGGCGTCAGTTTGTAAGCATTGCCTTCCTCAGCCTCAAACCAGTTGCCACTGAAAATTGAAAGCTGCCCATTTTCAGCAAATGCTTGCAAGTGTGTTTTCAATGCTGAAAGGTCGCTGTTTAGCGATGTGCCAGCAACAGCTGCAAGATCCATGGCATCAGCTGGGTTTGCCTTAAGTGCATTGATTGGGTTTACATAATCGAGTGCTGCTAGGTTGTAGAACCACAGAATGTGGCTGTGCAAGAACTGCGCACCTTCAATTAGGTTGCGAATGATGCGGGCATTGTTTGGGATTGTAATGCCGTAAGCTTTTTCAGCAGCAATTGCTGAAGCATGTGCATGAGAAACTGGGCAAACGCCACAGATGCGCTGCACAATTTGGGCTGCATCTTCAGGTGTGCGGTTTTGAACAACAAGCTCCATGCCGCGGAAGCACCCGCCAGACACCCAAGCTTCGGAAACCTTGCCGTTTTGGACTTCCATCTCAACACGCAAGTGCCCCTCGATGCGGGTTATTGGGTCAATAACAGAACGCGTCATTTACTACCTCCCCTCTTCTTTTTCAGGCGCTTGTTCATGGCCTGTGTCTTCTACGTAAAGTTTTTCGCGCTCGGCTTCGCTTATGTCATACGAGCCAATTGATTTGTCGGGGTGCTTTGCGTCCCACGCGCGCTTTTCCTCGAAATCGGCACCGCCGTCTGTGCGACCGCTAAGTTTCATGCCAAAGCCGTGCACGCAAAGTGCTGCTGCCAAAATGCCAGTAATGCCAACGGCAATTGTTGTTGGCTGCACTTCCCAGTCGCCAATGTGAAGCGTGCGGTGACGCTTGGCGAATGGAGTGTTGACCTCAACCCAGTTGTCGCCTGGGTCGTTGGGGTTAGCTTCGCAGCAACCGATGCAAGGAGCACCCGATTGCACGCACCAGCTGCGACGGTCGTTCCATTTAACAACAGGGCAGTTAGACTTCGTTTGAGGCCCGCGGCAACCAAGTGGGTACAAGCAGTATCCCAAAGCCTCTTCCTTTGAGCCGTGTTGGTAAACAAATTCGCCGTTTTCGAAATGGCCACGACGTTCGCAGTTGTCATGAATTGTTTGACCGAAAATGCCAGCTGGCATGCCTTGTGACGTAAGGTCAAGCTGTGTTGGCTTTTTCTTCATTAGCACAACTTCAACCAAAACGCTTGTTAACCATTCTGGGTTTGCTGGGCAACCTGGAACATTCACAACAGGTGTTTTAACGCCAGCTTTCTCAAGGTATTGCTGCACGCCAAGTGCGCCACTTGAATTTGGCTTTGCACCCATCCAGCCGCCGTTTACAGCGCACGAACCCAAAGCAACAACTGCATTAGCACTTTTTGCTGCTTCCAGCAAGTGCTCAGTGCCTGGTTTGTCGGCAACGCGAAGCGCATTGCCACCCCACTTCTCAAGCACAGCGCCTTCGTAAATTAAAATGTAGTTGCCGGCTTCAATTGTTTGTTCCTTGGCTTGTTCCATGGAATAACCAGCTGCTGCAGACAGTGTTTCTGAGTAATTCAAAGAAATCATGTCTAGCACAACTTCGGCAGCATTAGGCGTTTGCGCCTGTGCAAACGATTCCGTGCAGCCTGTGCATGAAGCGCCTTCAATCCAGATTACTGGGTAAAGCTCACCTTTTGTTGCACCAATGACAGAAGTTTCCAAAGCATCAGCAACATCGTGGGCTGTAAGCTTTGAAACGCCTGCTGCAGCTGCAACAGTACCGCAAAGCTTCATGAAGCTGCGGCGTGAAACGCCCCTTGCCTCTAAAGCGTTTGCAAACGCAAACGTTTTAGCATTTCCTTCCATACGCGCACCTCCTTTAGGTGTTTCGTTGGTTTATACATACTTGCCTATGATGGCATGTTACACAAAAGCACGCAAAATATTTTATTAAATTGGCGCAATTATTCACGCCAACGGTTAATAAAAAGGCGTCACGTGCTTTTGGGGTAACTTGAGCATAGTAGCATGTTCAAATTTATAAGTGAACATGCTACAAGCAATGC
>CAYVDR010000052.1:0-8422 GCA_964450625.1 uncultured Senegalimassilia sp. | reverse complement strand
TTGCATTTTGGGCAGGTTAGTGCTTCTATTAGCCCATCTTGCGAAATAGCACTCACTTCAAGCAGCGCAGAAACGCTGTCAATTGATTGGTGATGCACACTGTTCACTTCCAAAGTGGATGTGCGAAAAATTTTCTGCAGCACCCCGCCTTCGCAAAGCTTGATGCTGTGAACTGGCTTCTTTGCATCATCTAAGCGCCAATGCTCAATGTGCTCACCAGCACGATCTGCAATGCTTTGGCACAAACTTCCGCCTAAAGCAACATTTGCAATCTGCATTCCACGGCATATTCCTAAAAATGGAATGTTGTTGCTTACACAGTGCTTAACAAGCCAGCTTTCAAATTTGTCGCGCAGAGGGCTTGGGGTGTCGGTGCCAGCAAGCGGCTTTTGACCATACATTTTTGGGTCAACATCATTTCCACCTGGAATTAGCACGCCAGATGCGCAGGACAACACACGCTCTGTGCTAGAGAAATCATTCGCAGGAACAAGCATAACTGCTGCTGCACCAATTGCCTCAACATAATCGATCCAGCGGTGGCGAATTGAGTAAGCTTTTTCGCTGTCTTCTGTTTGAAACGACACTGCAATGATTGGTTTCATGGGTTGCAACTTCCTTTATTTAACTTTCTAACTTCGGGGGGCACGCTGTTTTTCGTGTAGTATACTTTCAGCAATATTAGCACCTGCTTGAATAGATATGTTTTTTAAAAACTTCAATGCGTGGAATACACCAAATTAAAGGATGCAAAATGTGTGAATGGATTACCGACAAAAACTTAAGGGAAAGGCTTGTCCCGTTTTTTCAAAGTATTTTAAACAAGGATGATTTTGACCCAGAGTATGAGCGCATTATCCGTGAGGAATATGTGTTTGGAAATGCTTGCAACTTGCAGCAAAAAGACATCGAGGATTTGGAACATGCGCTCATCAATGCCAAAAGGGCTTTTCCGCAGCAAGCACAGCCAAACGAGTTTGCAGCATTTTTCTTGTGCTTTGAATGGTATAACAGGAAAGTTCACGACACAAACGAACGGCGAGATGCGTGGACAAACCTTTTTCTGCGTGAAAAAACAAGGATGGATTCATTTCCGCTGTTTCATTACGCATTCTCACGTTACTACATTGATTCTTACGACAACGAACTAAACAAAAAGGCACTTGAGCATGCCCAGCGTGCAGTTGAAGGTGCACCTAACCACATTGGGTTTGTTAATAACAAAGCAGAAATTTTGCTTAGCATTGCCGAAGCTGAACTGTTCTCCACCGACAACCAACTAACTGAAGGCACACGGAAAAATGCAGAAGACACACTTTACTTGCTTAAAAGTGCAATTTCTGAAAGCGAAGAGGGCGCCTACCCCTCTTACTATGTGTCGTGCGGACGCCTTGAGGCATGTTTGGGAAATGCAAATGATGCTTCAAATTACTTCGCAAAAGCAAAGCATTTGGCAATGGAGATGCATGAAAAACACCACCCACGCATGGACGATGAAGGGGAGTTTGTTTCAGAAATTGGCAAAATTGTTTCTGCCGAGTCGAATGCCAAACTTGTTGCCAACATTGAAAAAATGCGAAAATCGTTCACTAGACTAAACGAAGAGAGCAAAAACCGTGCAGGGGCGCTAGACAAAAACTTGAAGGACAGTTTTAACAGCTTAGATGCCAAAATGGAAGAACAAAAAGTTAACATGATTGAATTTTTAGGGTTCTTTGCAGGCGTTATTTCTTTCATTGTTGCAGCAATTCAAATTGGTGCTGACATGGATTTTACATCCAGAGCTCTTCTTCTAATTGTGATGCTTGGCGCATTGCTAATTGCTTTTGGTTCGCTGAGCACACTTTTGCAGCCAGTGAATAACCTGAGCACCGCAAACAAAGTGCACGTCTCTGCAAGGTGGCTAAGGAGCTTTTCGCTGGTTGTTATTGGGTTTTTAACAATTGCCCTTGGGGTCGTGCTACATGTTTTTGTGCACTAACAATTTTCACAGAAAGCCAAGCGCAGTGTCCTATGCACCTGCAATTTAGTGTTTGAAATAACACTTTGCCGAAACTGAAAACCCCCTTTGCAACTTCAATGCAAGCGTGTAAATTTAAAAGCAAAGAAAGCAGCAACAAAATGAACTTGCCCTATAAAAATTACATTGGCGTTATTGATTCTGGTGTGGGTGGCATCAGCGTTTTAAAGCGTGCGGCATGCGCATTGCCTGCCGAAAACTTTGTCTACTTTGGCGATTCTGCAAATGCACCCTACGGCGAAAAAGACCCCGATTGGGTGTGCAAACGCACGCAAGAAATTGTTGACGGGCTTGTAAGTGATGGCTGCAAAGCCATTGTTATTGCCTGCAACACCGCAACAAGTGCAGCCGCTGAATGCGTGCGCACCAAACATGCGCACATGCCCATAATAGGCGTGGAGCCAGCACTGAAAGTTGCTGTGACATCGCACGTTGCCAAAAGCATTTTGGTTATGGCAACACCTGTTACGGTGCGCTTGCAAAAGTACCAGCAGCTCTACAACCGCTGGGGGCAGTGCGCTGGAGTGAAAACTGCAATTTGCTGGGGGCTTGCAGGGCGCATTGAAGCTGGCAACTTGAATGCACCCGATGTGTTGGAGCTTCTGGAGCGTTTAATTGGTGAATACAAAGCAAACGTTGACGGCGTTGTTTTAGGCTGCACGCACTACCCTTTCGTTGCAAGCCAAATTCGCAAAGTTCTTGGCAAGGATGTGCCACTTTTCGACGGTGCATTCGGAACTGCAAGGCAACTGAAAGCACAGCTCAAACATTGTGGCTTGCTGGCAAATGAGAGTTACGCAAGCACCAAAAGCAGCACGCATAAAGGCAAAATTGTATTTCGCTCAAGCATAAACACACCTGCGCAGCTTAAGCTTTACGAAGCGTTCTTTACACAAGAGCTTGAAACAAACGAATGGACATAGTTTTCAAACTAACCGTGCAAGGAATTGCAGTGGTTTATTGGCATTGAAACTGTTATACTAAGCAGGCACTTAACCCCACACAAAAGGCAGTATAAAAATGGAAAACGAAAACACAACAAATGTTAAAGCCACACAGCCAAAACGCATAGCCATTATTGCTGCTTGCATTGCTGCTGTGCTGGTTGTTTTAGGTTGCATTATTGCCCTGGCAGTTAACAGCAACGTTAAGTACGATGAATATGCGCCAGTTGAAATTACGCAAACGCTCGACAAAGCTGTTTTGCAAGACACCTATGTTGCACTTCAGTTTGAAGAGTTGCAGGAAGACGGCACATCTTATGACCCAGCCAGAACATACCGCGAGGTTTTCGAGTTTGCAAAAGATTCAACATCTGCCACAAAAACTGTCATGGTTGGCGTGTACAAAAACTACAAGATAACCGCCGTGGGCGACAACCAGTTCACAAACTGGCGCTACACGCAAGACACCGCAACTTTCAACAACCCCACCACCACAGGCGGCAACGACGTGTGGACTGCCCAAGCTTCTTCAAGCGATGCCAGCAAACAAGCACTTCCAGCCACTTTAAAAATTGGCACAGTTGACAAACCTGCGAACGAACGCAAAATTGAGCTTTCTGCAAAGCTTACAAACAGCCAGTGGCTTGACAGCAGCGTAAGTGTTGACAACACAGTAGATTTCTCAAATATCCGCCACGTGGAATTCAAAACAAACGGCCATGGCAATGCTGTTGAGGCAATAAATTTGGAAAGTGGCACCACCATTGAAAGCGTAAAAGATGCAGCGGCAATAGTTGCTGAAACTGGCACAGTTGATGGGCTGACTTTGGAAGGCTGGTACACAGACGAGAAGTGCAGCACAAAGTTTGAGCTAACAAGTGCCGTTACACAAAACATGACGCTTTATGCCAACTGGGTGCCAAATTCAGACACCATAACTAAAACCTACTGGATTGGTCCTGCGTGGAAAACAACAACTGCCAACGTGGCTGCCAGCGTAAACAAAGAAAACAGCAACTTTGTAAGTGAAACAACCCATGTAAAAAAGTCGTCAAAGGAAATTCAAGATGACGTTGCTGTTTTAAACGACACTGAGCACACAACATATTCCGCTGCAAAGTATGCAGAAGTTTACGCAGAATACGAAAGCTTTATGAAAAACGATGACTACCACCTCTACTGCAAATACAACGCCTCAACTGGCAGCAACAGGGACGACTTCATTGAATTTCGCATTTTGCAAGTGGGCTCGCACACAGCCGATGGCCAGGACGACAACACTGCACTTACATTCGAAGCAACAAGCGCACTGCCACTGGGTTCAGTGCCCAATTCGTACCACGACAACGAAGGTGGCTGGCGTGCAAGTGAGCTTTATTCAGACATGCAACAAGGCGGCGAAATTTACGCACTGTTCCCAACCAACCTGCAAAATGATGCAATGAGCGTGAACAAAAAATCCATGGGCGGTTGTGGTGCTGGCACTGGCAGCGCTGCATCAACAGCCATTACTGGCAGCGCCGATTCAAAGTTTTGGGTTTTGTCAACATCGGAAATTCGTGGGTTTGAAGCAGACGGCTACAAAGCCGAAGGCGACCAGTATGCCTACTACGACAACATTGGTGTGGATGCAACATACCGCACGGGTTCGACCACCGTACTTTCCAGCGTGCCAGCGTTTTTGTCCAAATCGTACACACGCTCGGGCGCAAACCCAACAAACGCAAGGTTGACAGGTGTTGGCACACACCATGGCTACCTCATGCTGCGTGGGCCTGCTGCATACAATTCAGGCGGCTGGCAATGGCAAGCCGCAAACAGCACAGCAAACAGCCAGTACACAGAGTTCACCCACGGTGGCTGTGCATACTTAAACGGTGTTGCCCCAGCGTTTTCATTCGGCAAAAACACAATCACATTTGACATGCAAGGCCAAGGCGAACAAATTGAACAGCAAACTTGGAACAGCGGTAACTTCACGGTTGACACATCAAAAACAACGCCGTCCACATCAAGCTACGACACAACATCGCTTACATTTGCAGGCTGGTTTGACAACCAGGCATGCAATGGCACAGCCGTTAACCTTTCAACAAAAACGTTCACTTCAAGCACAACTCTTTACGCTTGCTGGAAAGCAACTGACACGCTGCAAGCAAATTACTGGATCGCGCCATCTTCCACATATGTTGCTGAAGGGCAAAATGTTGCAGCTGCCTCAAATGCAGTGGCAAGCGGGGGCAACTTCGTAAGCGAAACCACGTGCGTGTTAAAAACGAACACGCAAATTCATGACGACGTTCAAAAAATTCGCAAAGGCAGTGCTTCCACAATTGCCTACTACAAAAAAATAATGAACAAAGACAAATACCACCTCTATACTGCATACAAGGGCGCCGATGCAACAGTTGCTGCAAATAAGCTGTTTGAAGCACGCATAATTCAGGTGGGCGTGCACCAGGCAAGTGCCACAGCAGGCAACAACGACGAAGCAGCACTAACGTTTCAGTCAACGCACCTGCTGCCAACGGCGTATCAAATGAATGCCACAAACATTGGCACTGGGGGTTGGCAGGCAACGGCACTACGCACAACAATGAACGATTCCACAACAGGTTTCTTAAGCACAAACTACTTCAATGCAGGGTTTACTGGCGATGTTTACGCCACGAAGAAAGTCTCAGACATTGGCAGCATGTCATCAAACACCGCAACAACCTACGACAAGTTCTGGGTTTTGTCATACAACGAAATGACCACAAGCAACCGCATTGCTGAAACTTACGTTGTGTCAAACAACGACGGCGTTGTGTATGACTGGTTTAAAGCCAGAAACACAACTGGCAACGGCGCAAATGCATGTTGCGCCATGCTAACCCGTGCTGGCGCAGAACCTGCAAGCCAGCTGCGTGTGCAAACCTGGTTCAGAACGGCAGGGCTTAACAACAACACAGGCTTTATGTTCTGGAACCACGCTGCAAGTGGTACAGATGCGGCTGGGTTGACACCAGGTCACACAAATGCGTTTTATGCAAACGACCACTCGGCAATTAACCTTTGCTTTGCCTTTGGCGGCACGTCTTACAAGGTGTCGTTTAACATGAACGGCCACGGCACGCAAGTTCAAAGCAAATACGTGGCAGCGGGCAAATCGCTTGGGGCTGACAACTACCCCACTGGTTCATCGTCGGCTGCAGGCAGCGTGAAGGGCTTGAAACTTGAAGGCTGGTACAAGGAAGCCACTTGCAAAACAAAAGTAACGTCAGCAACTGCAATTAACGCCGACACCACGCTTTATGCCAACTGGGTGCCCGACGACACAGAAGACGGCAATTTGTCGTACTGGTTGTCGCCTTCGTACAAAACAACAACAGGCACAACAAATGCCACTGCTCTTCAAACGAACGCAAACTATGTATCTGAAGAGTGGAACGTGAAAAAAACAAGCGCTGAAATTGAAGCAGATGTGGCTGTGCTTAAACGTGGAAATGTTTCAAGCAACCCAACGTATGCAACTGTTCTTGCAGAGTGGCAAGGCTACATGACAGCCGACAACTACCACCTGTACACAAAGTGGAATGGCTCAACAGCCGACTACAGCGGTGCCAATGCCAAAAATGGCTACATTGAAGCACGTGTGATTAACGTTGGCGAACACGACTCAGATGATTCAGCGCTTACGTTTGCATCAGTGTTTGAAATGGCAGAAGGCCAGCAAATGTATTCATCGAACACCACGGTTGGCGGCTTTGGAAGTTCGCTGCTTCGTGCAAACATGAATTCTGGCTACATATACAGCAACCTTAATCACAAGCTAAAGGAAGATGTGCTAACAGTTTCTAAAACAACTTCAGCAGGTGGGGGTTCAACTTCAACTGAAAAATCGGACAACCAGTTCTTCATTTTGTCGCTTTCTGAATTAACTGGCTCAACCAACAATGTTTTCACAAGTGTTAACGAAGGCAGCCAATACGGCTACTATAAAAACATTTCACCTGGCTACACACCCCCAGCTGGCGGTTCAAATTACCTTTACGCATGCCAAACCAGGGCTGGGTCTTCGCACACGCACTGGAACTGGACATGGACATGGGTGCGCACGCCAATAACAAAAGCCTTAAACAGTGAAGCAAGCAAAAACTACTTTGTTTGGAGAGGCCAGACCAATGGGCAGTTTAACGAAGTTTCTGCATACTCTTCAGCATATGGTGGCGTTGTACCTGCTTTTGCAATGGGTGGCTACCTTGTGCAGTTCAACAGCCAAGGCGGCAGCGATGTTAGCGACCAGCTGCTGAAGAGCAAAACCACACTCACCCGCCCCGCCGACCCTGTACGTGAAGGCTATGAGTTTAAGGGTTGGTACAAGGAAGCAGCTTGCACAAATGCTTGGAACTTTGACACCGACAAAGTAAGCGCTGACACCACGCTTTATGCCAAGTGGGAAGACACAACCAGTTCTTACTGGCTAAATGTTGCCAATGCTGAAAACCCAGAAGACGGCGTGCTTAAAACTCGTGACGAAATTCAAGCTGATGCAGGCAAAATTTCTGCAGGAGACGCCGACACAATTGCCGAATACACGAAGTACATGAACGGCACGAATGGCACAATGAATTCAGAAGTGCACCTCTACACCAAAGTTGGCTCGGGCACGGCAGCCAACGACTATGCAGAGTTTAGACTTATTGCAGTTGGCGAACACGAAACAGGCGATGGCACTGCACTTACATGGCAGATGACACACGTGCTGCCAAATGCCTACCAGGTGAATTCAGCAAGTACAAGTGCGTGGGAAAGCACATCGCTGGCTGCATCGCTTAAGAACAACTCGCTAACGGATGTGCTGCCCACAAACCTTACCAACGATGCGAAAGAAGTCAAAAAGAGCAACGTGACCAGCAAACTTTGGGTGCTTTCTGCCGATGAAATTTATGGTGCCAGTGCATCTGGCAGTGGCATTTGCGCCAGCACAGGCACGCAATATGCCTACTACGCTGCCAAAGGCGTTGAAAAGAACGACAGCACAAACGAGTGCTTAGCGTACCGCACTCGCAGTGGTGGTTTGCCAACAGGCCAAGACACAAGCTACGACGACTACCATGGCGGCAGCACTGCCGAAATGTATGCGAGCTGGTGGACACGTGACGTGTGCAGCATAAACAGCGCAAACTGGTGCAGGGTATACAACGACGGCAGGCTTGACCACGAGGCCACCACAAGCAAGCGTGGTGTGGCTGTGGCGTTTAGCATGACAGGCTACAACCTTGACAAAACAAAAATGCAAACAGCTCTAAAAGGGCTTGCAACAAAGCCAACAACACTGAACTTTGCTAAGGGCAGCGATGTTCCAAGCAGCTATGTAAACCAGTGCGCAGCGGGCATCCAAGTTGACAGCGCTTCTGGTAAAATTGGAGTGTTCCAGTCAACCGACGGCACAACCGTAAGCATTGCACCTATG
>CAYVDR010000051.1:0-8888 GCA_964450625.1 uncultured Senegalimassilia sp. | reverse complement strand
AAAAACGTAAAAATTATGAATGCAAAAAAATTAGTTGAATAAATAAAACACTCTAGTAAACTTATTCAACCGCGTCGGGATGTGGCGCAGTCTGGTAGCGCGCTTGCTTTGGGTGCAAGATGTCGCAGGTTCAAATCCTGTCATCCCGACCATTTTTTATGCTTGCGCATTTGCAACAGTCCTTGCGGGTGTGGTTCAATGGTAGAACTGCAGCCTTCCAAGCTGCTAACGCGGGTTCGATTCCCGTCACCCGCTCCATTTAAGTTTCGGTTTTTAACATCCAACAATTCACTGCAACCACATAAGTCAATTGTGCTTAGTGGCAAACCTAGGGCAATGATACATCAACGGCTATTCTTAAATGCAGCTTAGCTTGTAAGCTAATAGCGTCTTGAGCCTGCAGCCCTTCTGTTTCGGTTGCTTCTGCTACTGTTTTCATTTCTGCTTCTGTTTCTATTTGAGCTGCTAGAAGTTGTGGAACGAACAACGCGCAAGTCTGCCCTTCTGCGTTCATGGTCAACTGAGGCAGATGCCTGGCGTGCAACTGAAAGCATAAGCCCAACCATAATGTAGGACGCAACAAGCGAAGAGCCACCAGAAGAAATGAAAGGCAGGGGTTTGCCTGTTGTTGGGAACAAACCAATAACGCAAGCAATGTTCAAAAACGCTTGGAACACAAGCATAACAGCACAACCACCAGCAACCATTGCAGAAAATGGGCTTGGTGCTGTGCGAGCAATCAAAATGCCAAGCACTAAAATTGCCACGAAAAGCACGATAATAATAGTTGCACCAATAAGCCCTGCCTCTTCGCCAATAATTGAAAACACAAAGTCTGTTTCAGCTTCTGGCAAATAGTCAAACTTTTCACGTGAATTACCAAGACCTGCACCTAAAATGCCACCGCGCGAAAACGCATAAAACGAGTGAATGTACTGATACCCGCTGCCTGCGCCGCCCTCGCCGTCATTCCAAGGGTCATAAACTACAAGCCTGTCTTGGCGGTACGACGTGCCAAAAACAGCAAAGCATCCCGCAGCCACAGCAGCAACCAGCATTAACACAATGAATTTTGTGGGCACACCACCAAGCCACATAACAGCAATGCAACCAATGAATATGATCATTGTTGTGCCCAAGTCGGACTGAGAAAAATAGAGAAACCCCATGGGCAACACTACGCCAACTAATGAGAAAACAATTGTTTGACGCACATCTAGTTCGCCGTTTATAACCCAAAAAACAATGGCAGCAGCCACAATTAGCAAGGCAATTTTAATGAACTCTGAAGGCTGAATGGAAATAGGACCAAGCACAAGCCAACGCTGCGCACCAAGGGCACTGGTGCCGCTTATTGCTGTTCGACCTAAAAGCGCAACAGCAATGCACCATATAGCAAGTGTTAACCATTTAAATTGCAAGGCATCAACAGGTATCACCAGCCAAATAAGAAGTAAAATTACAATACTTCCAGCAAAGAATTTTAACTGATCAATTAAGTTTTGTGCAGGGTCAGCTGTTTCAAGTGTGCCAAGGGCTGCGGCATCGGAGAGAATGGACACTTGCGAGGCAGAGTAGATCATTACAAACCCAACTGCAGTAAGAAGAAGCGTTATAAATAAAAGCCCAGCTTGCACCCACACCATATGCTGCGAGGCATTGGAGGCAGAAGAACTACTATGTTTTGATTGATTACGCAATATCATTTACCTAAGCTTACAGCGCGTGCACTAACAAGTGCTTTAAATGCGCGCCCGCGCGCCTCGAAAGACATAAATTCATCGAAGGATGCACAGCTAGGCGATAGCAAAATTGTATCGCCATCTTCTGCTGCCTTAAGTGCTGTATCAAAAGCCTCTTCAAGGTTTGTTGCAGAAAGCACGCGAAAAGAAACGGGTGCTAAAGCAGAAGCAGATTCAAAGGCATCCGTAAAACGCTTTGACGCGCTACCAAAACATACAACGCAACTAGTACTTTTATGTGCAGCTTTAACTAAAGCGTCTAGGTTAGTGCCTTTGTCTTGCCCACCTAAAAGAACTATAGGCTTTTTAGCCGACAGGGCTTGAAGCGCCTTTAGCGTGGCATCAACGTTTGTGGCCTTTGAGTCGTTAAAGCATTGAACACCACGCACGCTACCGCACGGCTCAAGGCGGTGTTCAAGGGGTGCAAAAGTTTTAAGTGCACTTGAAACACCCGCGCTGCTTGCGCCAAGCGCAATGCTTGCTGCCGCAGCAAAAAGCGCATTTTGGGCGTTGTGACTGCCGTGAATTAACAATTCATCTTTGTTACACAATTTATGGGTTTTGCCTGCATATGATACGCACAGCGTGCCTTTGCTATCAATGTAGCATTCATTTTCAGCGCTTTCGTTGCAACAAGGGTTGTTTGTAACAGGTATAAAAGATTTACTAGCAACATGTGAGTTGTTCTTGCAATATTCCTTAACAAGGCTGCAAGTTTTTTCGCACGCTGCATCAAAGACGCAAACATGCCCAGGATGCGAGCCAAAATTTGCGAGTAGCTTCATTTTGGCTGCGTAATAATTTTCAAGCGTTTTGTGCCAATGAATGTGGTCGGGTGTAATGTTTAGCAAAACTGCAACATTAGGTGCAAAAAACTTTGTGCTTGCAAGTTGGTACGACGAAACCTCAGCAACAAAAACATTGCATTTACCAGCACCAACAGCGCTAATGCACGCATCGCCTATGTTTCCAACAGCTTGTGCATTAACGCCAGCATTTTGCAAAACGTGTGCGCAAAGAGCTGTTGTTGTTGTTTTACCATTTGTGCCTGTGATTGCCACCCATTTACTGCTTTTGCTGCTCTCACGCCACGCAAATTCAACTTCGCTAATTATTTCTTGGCTGTTTTGTTTTGCATTTAAATACTCAGCATTAAATTCAGAAATTCCTGGGCTTGCAATGCAAACATCAAACTTTGAAATGCCTGCATGTGCAAGCAAGTTATCAATTGCATTTTCGCCAAAATCAACTGTTACGCACTTAGCATTAATGCCTTCAATGTTCGACAGATCACAGCGCTTCATGCCGCCAAATATGCTAATAGACAAAACGCGCCCTTGTGCTTGTGCTAGCAAATAGGCAAGCGCGGCCTTGCCCGACACACCAAGCCCAAGAAGCAACACATGCCCTAAATGCGCTGGTGCATGGCGCTTGCCACTTAACATTTCCGCACTTGTTAAATTCATTTGATGCGCCACGCTTTAAGCCACAGCCATTAGGGTTTGTGCAAAGTTGATTGCAAAGCCACATGCTGCAAGCACGCCAGAGATAATCCAAAAACGCACGACAACTTTTGTTTCGCTCCAACCTTTTTTTTCGAAGTGGTGGTGAAGCGGCGCCATTAAAAACACACGCTTTCTTGTGCGCTTAAACCAAAAAACTTGAATCATTACAGAGAGTGCTTCAGCAATAAAAAGCCCGCCAATTATTAGTACGACAAATTCCGACTTTGTAAGAATTGCCAAGCAGCCAAACGCCATGCCTAAAGCAAGCGAGCCAGTGTCGCCCATGAAAATGTCGGCAGGAAAGGAATTGAACCACAAAAAACCAATGCATGCACCTGCTATTGCAGCCGCAAAAATTGCGGAGTCTAGCATGTCAGCGCGGTAGGCAATTGCAGCCATAACAATCATTACAACCATGACGGTGCCGCCCGCTAGCCCGTCAAGGCCATCCGTTAAGTTCACAGCATTGCAAAAGCCAACAAGAAGCACACTTGCAAATGCAACGTAGAGCCAAGGAATTGAAAATGAGCCAACGGTTGTTGTTAGAATGCCAAGGTTAATGTTTATTAGAAACGGGATTTCAACCGTTGGCGCAATGTGACAAAAATTAACTGCAACCAACACAAACACAATTGCAATTGCGAACTGACCAATAAGTTTTGCCAAAGGGGTAAGCCCCAGCGAGCGCTTTTTTACAACCTTTTCGGCATCGTCAACAAGGCCAAGTGCGCCAGCGAGCACAAGGGCTGCTACAAGGCACAGCGCTTCAATTTGAAAATCGCCAAGCAAAAACGTTGTTATCACAATGACCACAAGCATCACAAGCCCGCCCATTGTTGGCGTGCCTTGTTTGACTAGGTGTGTTTGTGGCCCATCGGCGCGCACTTGCTGACCAATTTGGCTTGAGCGTAAAAACTTAATCCACGCAGGCATTACTAGCATGGTTAACACCATGGAAATTACTATGCTCAAAAAAACTTGAAACGTTGGGTATGAAGTAAATACATTTAACATTTGCTTAAACCAAACCTTCTATTATGTGCTCGAGCGCTAAGGCGCGCGATGCTTTAACAAGCACGACATCGCCTTTTTTTGCAATGCCTTGCAAAACCTTTAGCGCTTCTTCTGCATTTTCAACGCATGTAACTGCGCCTTTTGAAAACCCTGCTGAAATTGCACCCTGTGCAATGAATTTGCCTTCGCCGCCAACACACACAAGAGCTGCAATTGGAAGTGCTGCAACATGGCTGCCAATTTGTGCGTGCGCGCTTTCAGCAAAGCTGCCAAGCTCTGCCATTGTACCTAAAACTGCAATGCGCTTGCCGCTTGTTTTTGCAGACGCTAAAACATCGAGTGCAGCTGCCATTGAAGCGGGGTTAGCGTTGTAGGAGCCATCGATGATGCTAATGCCAGAATGCGTGCAAATTACCTGTTCACGCCCGCTTTCGGGCGATGTGCTTTCAAGTGCTTGTGCAACGTTTTTGATTGGCACACCAAGATAAAGCCCTAGCGCTGCTGCAGCGCATGCGTTTGTTACGTTGTGCTTGCCAGAAAGTGCAAGTGTGCACTTTGCTTTTACTACACTCTGTTTTGAGCTAGTGTTTTCTTTATTTGCCGTTGCGCTGTTGCTTTCAAAACCAGCGGCACACAGCGTAAAGCTTGCGCAACCGTTAGTTTGAAGCTCAACACCTTCAGCCCAAACAGCTTTGCTAGCACCAGTTTTTACACAAAACGTTGCAAGAGCGTTTGGGTTTTGCCCGCTGCCATCAAAGGCAACAATTGGCACGCCACGCTGTTCAAGTTCAGCAATTTCGCAAAGTTCATTTGCAAAACCGCCTGTAACGTTTACAAATGCAGCACCAGACGCAGGAAGCGCTGCAAACAGTTCTGCCTTTGCATGTGCAATGGCACGCTCACTGCCTAAAATGTCTATGTGGGCAGTGCCTACGTTTGTTATAACGCCTAAGGTTGGCTTTGCAATTTCACACAAGCTTGCAATTTGCCCTGCACCACGCATGCCCATTTCGCACACCAGAAATTTACTGGCCTTGCTTGCGCGAAGAACAGTTGCTGGAAGCCCCAGCTCGTTGTTTTGGTTGCCAAGTGTAGCGCACACGCTGCCAGCGCGCTCAAGCACGCCCCTTACAAAATTTTTAGTTGTTGTCTTGCCGCTTGAACCTGTAATGCCAATTACATTGCAATTAAGTTGCTTTCGCCACGCACTCGCAAGTGCACAAATTGCCTCTTGCGTGTCTGCCACCAAAACCACAGCTGCGCCTAAAGCTTCAAGCTCGACTAAAACGCTTGGTGCAGGGCGCGCTGACACCAACATGCAAACCGCGCCTGCGCGCGCTGCATCAGCTAAAAACTTATGCCCGTCAACGCGGCTGCCTACAATTGCTACATACAAACTACCAGGGGCAACATCGCGCGAATCCCACGTAAGGCTGTTTGCGGTACAGTTGGCACTTGCAGTTTCAAGCACAAGCGTGCCAGCTGTTGCGCTAACTATTTCTTCAACGCTAAATCGCATGAAACAACCTAGCCTTGCGTTTGGTCAAACGCTTCTTCAAGCACCTGTTTTGCAACCTGCCTGTCGTCAAAACTAAGCACTTTGCTTCCAACAAGCTGGTAGTCCTCATGACCTTTGCCTGCAATTAAAATGCTGTCGTTTGCACTTGCCATAGAAACTGCCTGCTTAATTGCACTTGCTCTGTCAGCTTCAACGCTAAAACGCGCTTCATGACCAACCATGCCAGCAACAATGTCATCAATTATTGCATTTGGGTTTTCAGTGCGTGGGTTGTCCGACGTTACAATTGCCCGGTCTGCCGCAAGTGCCGCGCGGCCCATGATTGGCCGCTTCGATGAATCGCGGTCTCCCCCGCAACCAAAGACACATATGGTTTTGCCCTTTGTAAGCGCTTTTATGGCACCGAGTGCTTTTTCGAGTGCGTCGGGTGTGTGTGCATAGTCAACAAAAACAGAGATGCCGCCTGTGTTTTTGGCATTAATGCGCTCAAGGCGCCCAGGGATTTGCGGAACGTCCTCAAGTGCACTAACAACGCTTTGAGCTGACATGCCCAACTGCAAGCAAATGCCAAATGCGCACATTACGTTTTCAACGTTAAATTTGCCAGTGAGCGGGAATTCAAATTCAAAAACTTCACCGCGCACACTAAGCGTTAAGTTTGTGTGACCTAAACTGTACTCAACATTTTGCGGGTGAATTTGTGCTTGGTGCGTAAAGCCGCATGTTATTACGTTGTCGGATGCTTTGCTGCAGCGTGCAAGCAATTTTTGGCCCCACGCATCGTCAATGCAAATTACACGACGTGCTGGGTATTCACTTGAAAACAGGCGAGCTTTTGCTTCGAAATAGTCCTCAAAAGTTTTGTGGTAGTCAAGGTGGTCTTGCGTTAAGTTTGAAAATGCGCAAACTGCAAATTGCGAGGCATATGTGCGCTTTAAGTCAAGCGCATGGCTTGACACCTCCATTGCAACAACTTGGCAGTTTGCACCCACCATGCGCGAGAACAGCTTTTGCAAATCAGGGGATTCTGGCGTTGTGCGTGCCGATTTTTCAACTTTACCACCAATAACAGTGCCAACTGTGCCAATGACCCCACAGTTTTTGCCAGCTGCTTCAACGATGTGCTGCACAAGGTAGGTTGTTGTTGTTTTGCCATTTGTGCCTGTGATGCCAACAAGTTGAAACTTGTCAGATGGTCTGTCATAAAAGCGTGCAGATGCAATTGCCATAGCACTTCGGCTGTCGCTTACAACAACTTCAGTAACATCTGTTGCATCTGCCAGGTACAACTTGCGCTCAACCACAAGCACACGAGCGCCACGGTTTATTGCATCTTGCGCAAACGTATGACCGTCAACCTTAGCACCAACAATGCAAAAGAACGCATCACCTTCGCGAACCGCACTGCTATTGTAAGCTATGCCTGAAACAGGTTCATTTTCATTGCCGATGATTGTGCACTCAACACCCACAAACAATTCCGCGCACGTTTTATTCATTTACACACCCCGCTAATAAGATGTAATTGCATAGTTTTCAATTGCTGAAGTCATTATATCCTTAAAAATTGGTGTAACAACACCATCGGATGGAACCTCATTAGCACCCACAAAGCAAACAAGTTTACTAGACGAATTTGCAATGAAGCCTGTGAACGCCAAGTTGTAGACACCATCGCGATAGCCGCCGTTTTCCTCGTCGTAAATTTCTGCTGTGGAAGTTTTGCCTGCCACGTTGTAGCCATCAATTGCAGCCTCGGTACCAGTGCCATCCGTAACAACGGTTTGCAACATGGATTGCATGTCGGCAATTGCAGATTTGTTCTCAATGACATCCTGCGTGGCATACGTTGGCTTTTCGTTTGCTTTAACTTTGCGAAGCAAGAAATGCGGCGTACACTCAACGCCATTGTTTACAAGTGCGCCATAAAAACGCACCATTTGAAGTGGGGTAACGGAAATACCTTGCCCAAACGACACGTTGTAGCCCTGCACGCGCGACCACGTGTCAAAGTCAATTAGCATACCTAAAACGTCTGTTCCAGCCTCCCCTTCACCTGGGAAATCAACGCCAGTGCGGCTGTGTAAGTTGTAGCGCAAAATGTGATTGTACAGCTTATCGAAACCCATTTGTTCAACGGCAAGCGAAATGCCAATGTTTGACGACTGGTCTAAAATTTCACGAAGAGTATACGTTGCATCCCCACGCTCGTGAGCATCTGTAATTGTGTAGCCATCGGCAGTAATAGACGATGGACAAAACAACTCCGTTTCAGGCGTCATTGTGTTTGTCTCCAAAATTGACATAGCAGAAACCGATTTAAAGATGGAACCAGGCTCGAAGAGGTCCGTCACGCACTTTAGCTGAAGTGCGCCTTCTTTAACTTCAGTTCTGTCAGCTGGGTTAAAAAGCGGAAGCGATGCCGCTGCATAAATTTCACCAGTTGAGCCATCCATTAAAACGCTAGAGCCCTTATCAACGCCCATGTTTGCACAGCCCTGTGACAGAGCCTCTTCAAGTTGGCGCTGCATTTCAATGTCTATTGACACAACAATGTCTTCGCCGTCAACTGCGGCAACTTCCTTGTGCACACCGCCTGGGATTGCCTGACCACTTCTGCCATATTCTGCCTCGTAGTAGCCAGGTGTGCCAGAAAGCTCGCTGTCATACTGCGCTTCAAGCCCGCAAATGCCCACGTAGTATTCACGGTTTAGATAGCTGTCAACCTCGGTGTTGCAAGCGCCAACAACCTGCCCGCCAACTTGGCCGCACGGGTATTCACGGCGACTTTCGCTAACCAAATGAATGCCTGAAAGCACTGTATCGGCTGTTTGGTTGTTGTACTTGGCTTCTTTATCGTATTCTTCCTGCTTTTCAGCAACTTTCTCGGTTGCAACAGCTTCTAAATTTTCGCCAACAGAAACGTCCACCTTGCGCGAAATCACAGAATAGCGTGTGTTGCTTACAACAACTTTTTCTAAGTAATCAGAAGCTTTTCCGCCAAGCACTTGCGCCAAAATGCCAGCGGTTAAGTTAACGTCAGTCACTTCGGTTGGGTCAACATAAATGGTTGTTGCGTCCACCGATGTTGCAAGCACAATGCCGTTG
>CAYVDR010000050.1:7749-8897 GCA_964450625.1 uncultured Senegalimassilia sp. | reverse complement strand
CATGAAAGCAATTACATTTGCTATTCCTTGTTATAACTCGGCTGAGTACATGGACAAATGCATTGAATCGCTGTTGAGTTTTTCATCGTCTTATTTAAACGACATTGAAATTATTATTGTTAACGACGGCTCCACCGATTCAACTGCTGAAAAAGCCGATGCATGGCAAGAAAAGTTGCCAGGCGTTGTTCGTGCAATTCACCAAGAAAACGGTGGGCATGGCCAGGCTGTTAATGCAGGGCTTAAAGCAGCTAAAGGCTTGTATTTTAAAGTGGTTGATTCTGATGATTGGTTAGACAGCGCTGCCATGGAAAAGGTTATGGCTTACATTTTTAGCCAAGTGAATGAAAGTGTCCCCACCGATTTAATAATTGCCAACTACATTTACGACAAAGTGCATGAACACACAAAAACAACCATGCGCTACCGCAATGTTTTCCCTGTTGAGAAGCAATTTACATGGCAGGACGTTGGGCACTTTGCCCCGCAGCAATTTTTGCTTATGCACTCTGTCATTTACAGGACAGAACTGTTGCGCAGCATTGGGCTTGAGCTGCCCAAGCACACATTTTATGTTGACAACATTTTTGTTTACGTGCCACTGCCGCACGTTAAAACAATGTATTACTTAAATGTTGACATGTACCATTATTTCATTGGCAGGGAAGACCAAAGCGTCCACGAGTCTGTGATGCTTGGTCGCATTGACCAACAACTTCGCATAACCCGCATTATGATTGATGCTGTTAAACTGCCAGACGATGCGCCAGTTAAACCGCTGTGCAGGTACATGGAGGGCTACTTGTCAATGATGATGTGCATTTGCAGCATTTTCCTGCGCATGACAAACACCAAACAAGCCGAAGTTGAACGTGAAGCAATTTGGGCGTACCTAAAACACCACAACCCCAACATTTACAAGCACATTCGCAGGAATGTGCTTAACATGTCAACCAACATTCCAAGTGAATTTGGCAGAAAAATGGGCATTGCAGGCTACCGTATGGCGCAGAAAATTTTTAACTTTAACTAACGTTCTACCAGCAAATATGCGCCTCGCCAGAAGAAATGTGGGTTGTGTTGCCTGCTTTATTCTGCAAAATTAAACAGCCATCTTCTGCCACACCTTTTACAGTGCCTTGCGCAAA
>CAYVDR010000050.1:0-7649 GCA_964450625.1 uncultured Senegalimassilia sp. | reverse complement strand
AAGCCCCAAATCGCATATGTATGCTGGCACGTTTTTGGTTTGCTGTTGAAGCTGCGTGGGCGCGCTGGCCTGTTCGGCAGGGCGAAAAACGTTAACACCAATGCCAAGGCACACAGCGCCCTTGTAAGTTTCAAGCGATATGCCTGCAAGCTTGCGGAATAGTTGCGTGCCAGTAATTGGAGCGTTAATGGTCTGCCCAGTCTGCTGCGCAAGCACAATATCGTTTGGCCACTTTACTTTTACTGCACTTGTACCACGTGTAGCAAATGATGCAATAGTGCGACGCAGCGCAACACCAACTGCTAAGCTAAGCGTTGGCAACTCAGTCGCTTTTTGGGTTTTTGGCCGCAGCAAAACTGACAGGTACATGCCACCAGGCGGGCTTTGCCACGTTCGCCCCTGCCTGCCGTAGCCCGCGCTTTGCGAAAGCGCATGCACCGCAAAACCCTCGGGTTTGCCCTTATCTATTGCAAGTTTTACAGCTTTATTAGTTGAGGGAATGCTGCGGAAATGTTGGACATTAAACTTCATTGCACTTGCGAATGGTTGTGTGAAACCTTGATGGTGCAATGCTTACGAAGTTAATTTTGTTGCAGCCCCGACGCGCTTGCACTCAGGCTCACAAGCACTTGCAACGCTAACGCCATTTGCAAGCATGTGGCTTGGACGAAGCTCAAGCAGGGGTTTAACAACAAAGTCGCGCTCCAAAATGCGTGGGTGTGGCAATGTTAGCGTTTCGCTTTCACAAACGTAAAGTTGGTAGTCAAGTATGTCAATGTCGCAGGTTCTAGGGCCATTTTCAACGGTATGCGTGCGCCCTAAGTTGTTTTCAATTGCGTGCAAATAGCCAAGCAGTTCCCCAGGCGCAATGCCTGTGCGCAAAAGCACGACAGCGTTTATGAACGCATCCTGGTTTTCATAGTAAGCAGGTTCGCTTTCGTAAAAGCTTGAAATGTCAACAATTTGAGTGTCGGGAAGCATACAAAGTTGCCCAATTGCATTGTTTAAAACTGCAATTTTGCCTTCTGTAAGCTCATCGTCGTTTGCAACAAGAGCAACGTTACAGCCAAGTCCAAGCAGCACATAGGGGTGCAAGCCTTGCAGCGCCTCTTGCGTTTTTTCAACATTGTGGCAGCGCACAACGCCACAGCCAAGCTCGCAAGCTTGCAGGGCTTCTTTAGCGCTTGCATCATCGCGCTCGCAAGGCATTTCAATGCCATACGCAGCGCCAATGTAGCTTTTGCGCGAAAGGGCAGCCATAACAGGCAGCCCTAAGCGGCAAAATTCGTGCATGTTGCGCACAAGTTCAAGCGTTTGCTGTGGCGTTTTGCCAAAGCCTGGGCCTGGGTCAATGCATATGCGGGAAGCATCAATGCCAGCGCGCTCAAGCATTTGCACTTGTTGCTTTAGATACTTCTTTACCTCGGCAACAACATCTGTGTACGTGGGGTTTTTAATTGGCGCGCCAACTTCGCCTTTGCAGTGCACAACAACAACACCGCAATCGTTGTTTTTAACAACATCAACCATTTCGGTTGAGCGAAAGCCCGAAACATCGTTGATAATTGCTGCGCCCACAGCAAGGCAAGCTTTTGCAACTTGGGCATGGCGTGTGTCAACACTAACGCAAACACCCTGTTCCACCAGCGCTTTAACAACTGGCAGCACGCGTGCAAGCTCAACTTCAGGTGCAACTTCAACAGAGCCTGGGCGCGTTGACTCGCCGCCAACATCAATGATTAGCGCCCCTGCATTAAGCATGTCTTTAGCGTGCTTAATTGCAAGTTCGGGCGTGTTAAGCGAGCCACCGTCGCTAAAGCTGTCGGGAGTTACGTTGAGCACGCCCATAATAATGGGGCGCGATGTGTCAAACTTAAATTTGCCGCAAGTCCAAATCATATGCTAGCTACTGTGCGGTGAGTCGTCTCTTTCGGGTTCACCTGCTTGTGTATTGTCGTCGCAATCGCTGTTGCCTTGCGCAGCGGCTGCGTCATCGCTGCCAGGTTGTTCGCCGCCATTTTCAGCGTTTTGCTGTGCGAGTTGCTTGTCTTTTTCGCGGGCAGCAGCTTCCTCAGCTTCACGAGCAGCAATAATTTCATCCTCGTGCTCAAGGTAATTGTTCCACGTGTTGTTAAGTAGCGCCTCGCAGGCCTGGCCTTCAACAGTTTCACGCTCAAGCAGCACGCTTGCCATTAAGTCCATTTGCTCGCGGTGAGCATTCAAAATTTCATAGGCGCGCTCGTGCGCTTGCTTCATAATTTTGGCAACCTCGGCGTCTATGCGCTTTGCCGTTTCGTCGGAATAGTCCTGCGTGTTGCCCATGTCGCGACCTAAGAACACTTCGTGGTTTGGTTGACCAAACACTTGCGTGCCAAGCTCGGCAGACATGCCGTATTGTGTAACCATTGCACGAGCCATTTTTGTTGCACGCTCTAAGTCGTTGCTAGCGCCCGTTGTAATGTCGTCGCAGAAAATTTCTTCAGCGACACGCCCACCCAAAAACACTGCCAATTCATCATACATTTCGCCAAGGCTGTTAAGCACTTTGTCCTCTTTAGGAATTGAAAGCGTGTAACCAAGCGCGCGACCGCGGCTGATAATGCTAATTTTATGTACAGGGTCGGCCTTTGGCAGCAAGTGCCCAACAAGCGCGTGTCCGCTTTCGTGGTATGCAATTGTGCGCTTTGTTTCGCTGTCCATAACGCGCCCTTTGCGCTCAGGACCTGCAATAACGCGCTCCATGGATTCACTAACTTCTTGCTGTGTGATAATTTTCTTATTACGGCGTGCGGTTAAAAGCGCAGCTTCGTTCAGCAAGTTCGACAAATCGGCGCCAGTAAAGCCAGGCGTTAGCTTTGCCACAGACGGCAAATCAACATCGCTGCCCAAAGGCTTGTTTTTAGCGTGCACCTTCAAAATTTTCTCGCGCCCTTTAACATCTGGTGCGTCAACAACAATTTGCCTGTCAAAACGCCCCGGGCGCAAAAGCGCTGGGTCAAGCACGTCCGAGCGGTTTGTGGCAGCAATTAACACAACGGAATCGCTTGCTTCAAAGCCGTCCATTTCAACAAGCAATTGGTTAAGCGTTTGTTCGCGTTCGTCGTGCCCGCCACCAAGGCCTGTGCCACGCTGACGCCCAACGGCATCAATTTCGTCAATGAAGATTATAGACGGGCTTGCCTCTTTTGCTTGCTTAAACAAATCGCGCACGCGTGATGCACCAACGCCCACAAACATTTCCACAAAGTCGGAGCCAGAAATGCTAAAGAATGGCACGCCTGCCTCGCCTGCAACTGCGCGTGCAAGCAGCGTTTTGCCAGTGCCAGGAGGGCCCACAAGCAAGCAACCACGTGGGATTTTTGCACCCATTGCCTGGTATTTTGCAGGGTTAGCCAAGAAGTCCTTTATTTCTTTCATTTCCTCAACGGCTTCGTCTACGCCCGCAACATCGGAAAACTTAACATCGGGGCGCTCCTCGCGGTTGCGTTTTGCTTTCGCCTTGCCAAAGTTAAGCTGCGTGTTGTTGGCTTTTTGAAACATGCCAAACAAAATGAACATCATGATGCCAATTAAAATGATTGGCAAAAGGCTTGAAATTATGCTGCTCCATGGGCTTGGTGTTTCCACCGCGTATTGAATTTCTGGGTGCTTTGCCATAAGTTCAGAAAGCGAACTGCCCGCCCATGTTGACGTGAAATTGTGTTCGCTTCCAAGCTTTTGCGAATCAATTGTTGTTGTGCTAATTCCTTCTGGTGCTTTGCCTTCGCTGTTTTTAATTTTGCCCATTGCAGCATTCATAGCACTAAACGCGCTGTTAAATGCGCTGGCTGCGTTGCTGCCAGCGGTGGCTGCTGGGTAGTAAGAGCCAGAAATTGTGTAGCCACCGCCAGTGTAGGTGACCTTTGTAACGCGCCCTTGCTCGACGGCTTGTAAGAACTCGGACGTTTCAAGCTTGTCGGTTACAGTTTGATTTGACTGCTGCGTGCTCATGAATTGTTGCCCAACAAAGAAAGCAACAAGCAAAAATAAAACAACCCAAATGGCTGTTGTTTGCGGCGTGGGTTGTTGGTTAGGTTTCTTCTTGTTATCTTGCGACATAAACGTTTACTCTCCAAGCGTTATTGCGTGTACACTTCTTTTTTTAGAATGCCAATATACGGTAAGTTGCGGTAGCGTTCGCTGTAATCAAGCCCGTAGCCAACAATAAATTCATTGGGTGCATCAAAACCAATATATTTGCAGTTCACAGGCGTTTGCGACTGAGTTTGCTTGTGAATTAATGTTGCGATGTTAATTGACTTCGGGTGCCTTGCCTTCAAGTTTTTCGCGAGGTATGTAAGTGTTAAGCCCGAGTCTATAATGTCTTCAACTATAAGCACATTTTTGCCTTCAATAGGCGACGATAAATCTTTCAAAATGCGCACAACACCAGAGCTTTTAACCCCACTGCCATAAGAGGAAACCGCCATATAATCCATTTCGCATGGAAGCTTAATTTCGCGGGCTAAATCGGCCATAAAAATAGCACCTCCGCGAAGAATTGTAATAAGCACAACCCCATCTTGTTCGTTTTTATAGTCGTTTGTAATTGCTTTGCCCATTTCAGCAACGCGTGATGCAATTTCTTCTTTTGTAAACAGAATGCGGCTAATGTCTTTATGCATGTTTGCAACCCCTTATTGTGCGAAGCCACCTGCGCTTTTGCGCTTTGAATTTTTCATTCTAACACCCACATAACTTGCGAAAACAAAATTTGTAAACTGTCACATAAAACACTAGAGGTTATGGTGGAGTTGATTGCCAAACTTAGTGCGGATTTTGGGGTTTTATAGCGCAAAAACATGCAGGGGGTTGCAAGGCATTAACGCTTCTGAACAGGCTTTTGATGCACCTCGTAAAATTTGCCGTGCTCAATAAAAATTGTATTAACTTGTGGCACGCTAGTTTGCATGCAGGCAATTTCTTCTGAAAGGTCGCACACATCGCAAGGCGTTTCAACAATTGGGAAGCCATTTATGTTAAGCGATGTGTTAACAAGGCACGGCACCCCTGTTTGCTCATAATATGTAATTAGAATGTCATAGAGCTCGGGGTTTGTTTCGCGCTTAAGCAACTGCGGTCTGGTTGTGCCGTCTACATGGCAAACTGCTTGCAGCATGCTTTGCCATTTTTCGCGAATGTGCAGCGTTCTTAACATGAACTCGCACATGTCGGTATTGCTAACATCAAACAGCAAATTAAACAACCTGTCTGGCACAATGGGGGCAAGAGGACGCCACTGCTCGCGGCCTTTTAACGTGTTTAGCTTGGTCAGCATATTAGGCTTTGATGGGTCTGCCAAAAACGAGCGGTGGCCTAAAGCACGTGGCCCGTATTCTGCGCCATCTTGAAACCAAGCTAAAACGTTGCCGTTTTGAAGGTAGCTGCATAATTGCGAAATGGGATGCTTTAAATGTGTGTGCGGAAATGGAAGCTTTGAAGCGGGGTAAGTAACACCTAAGTATGCTGTTTTTAACTTGGTTGATTTTAGTTTTTCGCCAGATGTTTCTAAGTTCCATAGCGCACGCCCAATTGATTGAGCGCACCCATCGCCTGGTTGGGGGCTTGCGTAGTAATGCTTGAACAACCCTAAGTTTATTATTCGCGAATTTGTTAGGCAGTTTAGGATGCCGCCACCGCTCATGCATAAGTTGCTTGTTTGAATGCCGCGCCCTTCAAGCAGCTCCTTTAAATGTTTTGCAACTTCAACAAGCGTGTCTTCAAAATTCTTTTGGATGGTGTATGCGACATCACGAGTTATCATTGCATGACGTTGCTTGCTAGATTCTGGAACAACATCAAAAATTTGTGCGAGGGTTGCCTGTTTGTCATGTGCGTTTTGGCTTGTTTTAATGTCGTTCAGCAACAATTGCTCATCTGTCTCGATTGACTTTGAGCTGCTGTTCCACCTTATGTATTGCTTGCCATTGTTTTTACCATAAGCTGCCAAGCCCATTAATTTGCCTTCGGAAAAGTTGTTGCCAAATGCATGAATTGAAGCTGCGCAGTAGGCATGACAGGGTGAAGCTGAACTTGAGAATTTCTTTAAAATAACAGGTGCTTCGCCTTCCTTCATGTAGGCTAGAGTAATGGCATCGTTGTTGTTGCCAAAACAGTCGTTCACTAGCACGGCTGCCTGCGAAAACCCACTTTGGTAAAAGCATTCGTAAATGTGATTGTTGTGGTGGTTGTGTTGCTTGGGGTTTATGTCTAACGTGAAGTCGCGAACGTGATTTGCCCATGGAAGCCCTGAGTATTTTTTGAAGGCATCTAATGCAAAAGTTGGGGCTTTGTAATCGTGCTTTAGCTTGGTGTGCCTTTCCATTTCACTGGCAAAAATAACCCGTGAGCCATCAAGGACAACACACGCGTTGTCCTTTTTAGCAAACTTGTAATTTTCATCTAGGGAGTAAGGCCTAATAAACTCTGCAAAGCTGAAATTGAAAATTTTTGGTTCGGAATAATTTTGGGGTTGCATTCGCTAGCTTTCGTGGTCTAGGTCAATTGTTAAGCCATCCATTACCTCGTTGACTGTGCGTACAGCGCACATTTTGCCACACATTGTGCAAGTGCCTTCATTCTTTGGCGGAGCGCTTTCAAAGTATTCCCTAGGCTTTTTCGGGTCAAGGGCAAGCTTAAACATTGCTTCCCAATCCATTTTGCGCCTAGCTTGGCTCATTTTGTTGTCAGCGTTGCGTGCGCCTGGCACACCTTTTGCAATGTCTGCAGCGTGTGCAGCAATTTTAGTGGCAACAAGCCCCTCGCGCACATCAGCTTCGCTTGGCAGCTTAAGATGCTCGGCAGGTGTTACGTAGCACAAAAAGTCTGCACCAGCAGCACCTGCAACAGCGCCACCAATTGCGCTTGTAATGTGGTCGTAGCCAGGGGCAATGTCGGTAACTAGTGGTCCCAAAACGTAAAACGGCGCATTGTGGCACAAGCGTTTTTGAATTTTTACATTGGCTTCAATTTCGTCAAGCGCCATGTGCCCTGGGCCTTCAACCATAACTTGCACGCCAGCTGCCCACGCGCGTTTTGTAAGCTTGCCAATTTCAATAAGCTCGGCAATTTGCGCAGCATCGGAAGCATCAAAGTTGCAGCCTGGGCGCATGGCATCACCAATACTAATTGTTACATCGTAAGTGTGCAGTATTTCAAGCACTTCATCAAAGTGCTCATAGAAGGGGTTTTCATTGCCCGTGGCTTGCATCCATGCAAAAATTAAGCTGCCACCGCGGCTTACTATGTTCATAAGCCTGCCCGTTTCTTTAAATGAATTTATGACGTTACTGTTCATGCCAGCGTGGATGGTCATAAAGTCAACACCGTCTTTTGCATGTTGCAAAATAACGTCCAGGAAATCCTGCGCCGTTATGTTAATGAGCGCTTTTTCAAGGTAGCCAATTGCGTCATACATTGGCACTGTGCCCACCATGGCTGGGGTTTTTGCGATCAGCGCTGTGCGAAACGCCTGCGTTTTGCCATGGTTTGAAAGGTCCATAATGCTTTCAGCGCCAAGCTCATGCGACACATCAACCTTGCGCCATTCCTGCGCTTCGTCAATTGTGTCGCCCGAAATGCCAAGGTTTACGTTAACTTTTGTGCGAAGG
>CAYVDR010000049.1:0-9067 GCA_964450625.1 uncultured Senegalimassilia sp. | reverse complement strand
CACGGTGTTCACACGCAATCAATAATGTATTGCAACACTTGCCACGACTACAAAGTGCCAAGTGGTTGGGCAAGCCCAACTAAAACAAACATCTCCAACTAAATTAGAAAGGACATGCAATGGCTAAATATAAATTTAAAGCAACAATTGCAGTTGCGTTGCTGCTGGCAGCGTGCACACTTTGCCTTGCAGGCTGCGGCTCGTCTTTTGAAGGCTCGGGCAGCAAGGATGCAGCCAGTGCCGAGCAACTTGCACAGCGCACCGACGACCCATGGAAAAGTGAAATTTACGTTGACCCAAACCTTACATACCAAGGCAGTGGTGGGCCGCTTAACAATGGCACATACACTGGCACTGGCAAAGGCATGGAAGGCTTGGTAACGGTAACAATTAACGTAAAAGACAACCGAATTGAATGCACCGAGGTTACACAAGAAGGCGAATCGCAAAGTGTTGGCGGCTATGAGGCCATACGCGATGGCAGGTACGCTAAGCTTATAAACGCAGCTCAAAGCTATGACTTTGGCTCGGTAAGTGGTGCTGCTATAACAACATCGGGCATTCGTGCGGCACTTGTTGATGCGCTAATTCAAGCGGGTGCAAACCTTGATGCCAATGAAATTTGCAACACAAGCGTTCATGGGCGCAACGGTGTTGCAGGCTCGCAGGATACGAAATAAGGCGAAAGGCATAACATGAGTAAAAAATTTAGTGAAAAACTTTCATTTACACGCAGGGGCTTTCTAACCAGCGCGGCAGCTGTTGCAGGCGGTGTTGCTGCAAGTGCGGCTGCTCCAAAAGTTGCAGGTGCTGAAGAAGAAGGCGTAATTGGCGACTGGGCTGCCGACGGCTCAAAGAAAGTTACAGTGCCAGACAGCAGCAAGACCAATGCATCCATTGCAGACGGCACATATCGCGACCACAACGGTGCTGCATTTCCTGCAAACGATGCAACCCCAATTCCACCCCGTGAGGTGCCAAGTAAGTGGGACTTAGAGTGTGAAGTTTGCGTTGTTGGTGCTGGCGGCGGTGGTTTGAATGCGGCCGCACGTGCAGCAGAACTTGGTGCTAAAACCATTTGCATTGAAGCTATGGGGCTGCACGGTGGCAATGCGCAATCGGCTGGCATGTGCGCAATTTTAGGCGGCTACAGCAAGCAGGATGAAAAGCACTTTGCATTCCCAAAATACCCGTTCAACCCACAAGAGATGACCGATTGGGCAATGGATGAATACCACTATGCGGCCGACCCAAAGCTAATCTACAAAATTGCAAGCGAAGGCGGGCACTGCATTGATTGGATGGCGAATTGCGGCGTGCAATGGCGTTTGGGTGAAATTCCAGTTTATGTATCTCCTAAAAATTCCACGCTTGACCACCACGTTTTAAAGATGAAAGACGCAACAGATGCAATGTTTTCTTTTGGGCAAAAAAACGGTGTGGAGTATAAATTCCAGTGTCCTGCAAGTGCTCTTGTGCAAGATGAAAGCGGGCGCATTGTTGGCGTTGTTGCAAAAGAAGGCTTTGAAAAGGAAATTTACATCCACGCAACCGCTGCTGTAATTTTAACTGCTGGCGGCTTTTGTAACAATAAAGCGCTGCTTGAAAAGTATATTCCAACTGCGGCAATGGGCTGTGCGTCAAGTTACCTTGTTGGTGGTGAAACCGGCGAGTGCTTCCGCATGGGGCTTGGTGTTAAGGCAGACGTCTCAGGCTTTAACAGCTCTGCCTCGTTTGACGGTGGTGTTGACTGGGAAGCTGAAGGCGGGCAGTGGGCACGCTTTTTGTACGATGGCATGACACAGCTTTCACGCCAACCTTGGTTTACAATTGACAGGTGCGGCAACCGTTTGCGCTACATGGATTCGCGCGTAAAGGAAGACGGTGCAAGTGCAATTTATGCCTTGGGTGACTTAGCAACCATTCAAATGACACCGCCAGGGCATCGCTCCTATATAATTTTTGACTCGCACTACGAAGATTACCTGGCAGGCTTTGCGCAGGAACACTGCAGGAAGCTTATTACGCCCGACCTTGAACAAATCGAGAAAGTTCCAAAGCACTACCGCGATTGGCACCATGGTGTACAGGATGCAATAGATGCCGATGTTTTAAAGAAGCGTGACAGCCTTGAGCAGCTTGAAGAGGATTTAGGCTTTGAAAAGGGCGTTATGACAGATGCCGTTAAAAAGTGGAACGAGGTTTGTGAAAAGGGCGAAGACGACTTTATGTACCCAATGCCTAAGGAATGGTTGCACCCAATTGTTGACGGGCCGTTCTATGGCTGCAGAATTGGCGGCAACTTGTATGGCACAAAGGCTGGGCTTTTGATCAACGACAAAATGCAGGTTGTTGGTACAAACGGCAAGGTCATTGATGGTTTGTATGCTGGCTGGCACACCGCAGGCGGTGCTTGTGGCGAAAACAGCTACATTGGCGACCCAATTTTAGGCTCGCTTATGGGTGACGTTGGTTTGGCATTTTGTGGCGGCTACCTTTGCGGCACAGAAGCGCTTAAGCATGAACTTGGCAAAGAAGAAGACTAGTAAAGGGGTTTGCAATGAATAAAAAACAATTTCAAAAAATTTGGCGCCCTTATGCAATTCTTTTTTGCTTGGGGCTTGTTGTTGCAATTGTTGGACGAGCTGGCATTGCGGTTATGACAGCAACAAACACTTTTTCATTTGACTACATCTCCGCTTCAAGCGGGCCGGTGCTTGAAATAATATGCTCAGTTTTAACCGGCAGTGCGCTTGTTGCGTTTATGTTTGTGGCAGGCTTGGTGCTGTCCCTTTCATGCGCAGGTGTGGCACTGTTCGGCTTACTTTATGCGAAGGGCAAAATTAAGCCGTTAAAGCACACAGCGTTTTTTGCAGGCTGGGCATGTGCACTAGTTGCCATTATTTGCATGCTAATTGTGTTTAGCGGCATTTTCTCGCCTGTGCAAGTGTCATCTATGAGCTCAAAGCTTCCGGGGACAGGCGTTTTGCTGCTTGGCATGGTTGGCTTTGCAGCAATTATTGGCAGCCTTTTGGCGGCAGCTTCGCTTGTTGTGTGTGCCTGCCTTAGCAGAAATAAAGGCACAAAACGCTATGGCTGGAACTTGGTTTTGTGGGCATTTGTTTGCGGGCTTGCTGTCATGGTTTGCACCATAAACGTGTTTGCTGGAATAAACCAGTCCACCATACCGGCCGCGCAAGTTGGCGTTTGGCTTTTGGTCAGCGTGATAGTTAACGTTGTAATTATGTTTGTGGCATCGCGTTGCACTAAGAAGTAAAAGGCATTATGTAAATGTTGCACTTAAAATTGACTTTCGGGAAATGTGCAACCTAATTTAATAAATTTTTGTTACATTCACAATGGTCTTTAAACATAAGCTATATAAGGAGTAAGGCTATGGATGAAGTAACATATCGTGAAATAAAACTTGAAGATGCAGATGAACTAGCAGAAATGGTGGGCGAATTCTGGCATCGGAACAAGCTTGAGCAATTCAGGCATGAATACGGCATTGTGGATTTAGCACACTATATGTGTCGTGTTACGTTTGCAGAAGTTGCAGTTATGAATGGCAAGTTAGTTGGCATTATTGCAGTTTCTGCTGCCGGCGACAACACGCAAAAGTTTAAAGAACCCTGGGGCAAGGTGTTTGACAAGCATGTTAATAAGCTTAAGGAAATTGATAAAGAAGGCTATGATGAGGCTTTAGAGTATGCCGAAGCCGAAGGAAAAGTAAATGAGCAAATGGTTAGCGATGCTTGGAATGGGCAGCCAGATGAACTGGTGTTCTTGATTGTAAAAGCCGAAACACGCGGCAAGGGCGTCGGCAGTGCGTTATGGAAGCGCGCAAATGACTACCTTGCTAGTGTTGGGGTAAAGAAGGCATTTTTTTACACCGATTCAACCTGCGATTGGCAATATTATGAGCACCGTGGCATGAAGCGCTTAGCAGAAACAACATTTGAGCAGCATAAACAAACTTTCCTGCCAGATAGAATGTTTCTTTACGAATACGAAGTTAAATAAACGCACAAAATGGGCTTATTTGGTTGCAAACAAGCCCATTGTTTAATATTATGGCAATTCCATTATTAGGATTAGAGCCATTTTTACGCACGTTACGCTAATATTTAAACATTAGCTATATTCGCGCGCATAGTAAAGCAGAATTAAAAATTAAGCGAAGGAGTAAGGAAATAATTGAAGGCAAAACTTTTATCAACACTTGAAATTATAGGTTTAATTGCGCTGCCAATAGTGCTAGCTCTATGTGCATTTTTGCAGCTTGAGCAAAGCGTACTTTTAACATTCTTAGTTGCCGCATTTGCTATTGCAATATTTTTTATTAGCTTTGAATACAAAAAACCCGCACTCAACCAAATTGTGCCAGTGGTGGTTTTGGCAGCAATCGCTGCATGCGGGCGCATTTTGTGTATGGCGCTGCCTAATGTGCAGCCCGTAGGCGCCATATGCATTATCGCTGGCATAGTGCTTGGCAGGCGCAATGGCTTTATGGTTGGCGCACTTGCAATGCTTGCAAGCAATTGCGTGCTAGGACAAGGCGCGTGGACACCGTGGCAAATGTATTCCTTTGGGCTAATTGGGTTTTTAGCAGGCGCAATAAATGCAACAGGTGCATTTAAAAACAACATCATTCTTCTTGTACTGGGCTTTGCATCGGGGCTTTTATATGGCGCAATAATGAACAGCTGGTCACTTATAGGGTTTGTATCACCCATAACACCTGAAGCTGCAATTGCAACATACGCAGCAGGTTTGCCTTATGACTGCTTACATGGGCTTTCAACTGTGGCATTTTTAGCAGTGCTTTATGTGCCATGGCGCAAGAAAATTGAGCGTGCTAAAAGTCTAATCAGAAAGTAGGTCAATTAAATCTTGCGAGCTTAAGTTTGCAAGCGAGATGCCACCAGCATTAACAATTTGTGTTGCAAGTTTGCTCTTTTCTTCTTGCAACTTTAAAATGCGCTCTTCAATTGTGCCTTTTGCTATAACTTTTTGCACGCTTACAACGCGCGTTTGCCCAATGCGGTGTGCGCGGTCAGTTGCTTGCTGCTGCGCGGCAGCGTTCCACCACGGGTCAGCGTGAATTACAACGCTTGCTCCCGTTAAGTTAAGCCCTGTGCCGCCTGCTTTTAGCGAAATTAAAAACACGGGCACATCATCTTCGTTAAAAGCATTAACTAAATCAAGGCGTTTTTTCTTATTGGTTTTGCCTGTTATTGTGTAGTACTTTATTTTTTCATCATCTAAATGCGTGGCAATAAGTTCCAAAAAGCTTGTGAACTGCGAAAACACAAGCACTTTTTCTTCTGCTTCAATTGTAGAATTAATAATTTCAGCAATTGTTTGAATTTTTGTGCCAGCATGTTTGTAGTCAGAATACAAAAGGCGCGGGTCGCAACAAAGCTGACGCAGTTTTGTAAGTTCAGCCAACACTTCAACACTTGAAACATTTTCGCCAGCAGCACGTGCAGCAGCACGTTTGCCTTTTTCTTTCTTTTGTTTTGTAAGTTGCATGCGCAAGTTTTGCTCATGGGCGCTATACAAGCGTTTTTGCTGGCCTTCCATTGGCGCGTACACAACAGTTTCAAGTTTGTCAGGCAAGTCCTTTAGAACATCTGCTTTTTGACGGCGCAAAATAAACGGCCCAACAATTTTTTGCAAGCGCTGTTGCGCTTCTTCGTCGCCACCAACAATAGGTATTTCAAAGCGCCCGCGAAATGCAGAATAAGAGCCTAAAATGCCCGGCATCAAAAAGTCAAAAATGCTCCAAAGTTCGGAAAGCCTGTTTTCAATGGGTGTGCCAGTAAGAGCAAAACGGTGCTCGCCAGGAATTTTTTTCACTGCACGTGTTGTTTGAGTTGCTGGGTTTTTAATGTACTGCGCTTCGTCAAGGGCAATAATGTAAAAGTCGCAATCTAAGTAAATTTCATTGTCTATACGCGCCATGTCATATGATGTTATAAGCACGTTAACTGGCTTTCTTACAAAATCATCATCCCAGCCTTCGCATGCCGAATAAATAATTTCCTCGCGCAATTCAGCAGCCCCATTAACGGTTTTAACATTCAAATTTGGTGCGAAGCGTTCAAATTCGGCTTTCCAGTTGTATACCAACGAAGAAGGGCAAATAATTAAACTAGGGCTTTGTGCTTCTTCTTGCTTCGACATTATTAAAGTAATAAGTTGAATAGATTTACCTAAGCCCATTTCATCGGCAAGAATGCCACCAAACCCAGCATCAGTGCGCGCTGCAAGCCACCCATAGCCGTATTTTTGGTAATTGCGAAGTGTGCCTGCAAGCGCCTTTGGAACTTTGTAACTTTTTTCGTTAACTTTTTTGAAATTGTCAACATATTTTTTAAACCCAGCATCATAGTCTAGTTCTTTTTGTGCATCTAAATAAAACGCACGGTATTTTGGCACCTGCATTTGCCCGCTGGTAATGTCACTAATGCTAAGGTCCAGGTCGGATGCTAGGTGGTCAAGCTGGCTTAAATCGTATTCCTCCAAGTTAACAAACCCGCCCTTTGCCAAGCGGTGATAGCGCTTTTTTTGACGGTATGCGCTAAGTAGCGTGGCTAAATCTTTCGCGCTTAAATCGTCAGACGACACGTCTAAATTAATAAGGCTTCCCGAAAGCGAAACGCCAATGGAGTACTTCGGCTTTTCCTCTTTCATTATTTTGTCAAACGAAGGCGTTGTGTACACTTCCCCCATTTTACGAAACTTTTCTAGGCCTCCAAAAACAAGGTCTGCAACAGCTTCGTCATTCTTAAGTGAAAGTTTGTTTGTGCCTTGGTTAAAGAAGTGCTGAATTAGCTGTGTTGCACGCGCTTCGTGTTGTTTGTCGCGTGCAGGCGCAAGTGACAACATTTCCTGGCGCTGCTTTCTGCTGCCTTTAGCAGTAATCGATGTGTTTTGCACTTCGCCAAAAACTGCATACGTGTATTCGTTGTAAGCTGCTTCAGCATTTAAAATAATGCTCCAACGGTTTTTATCAAAATAAAAACGCAGGTTACAAGGCACTTTTCTGTATTTGTCAATTGCTTTTGGCGCATCTAAATTAAGTGGGTTTTCAATAAGTGGCAGTGCTGCCGCACAAAACTCGGGCATGTCCTTTTCGGACACAAACGGTATGCCTTCGCCATAGGCAAACACGCTTTCCAAAAATGTTGCACAGGCAGCAAGTTCCTGCGTGCATTTATACACTTCCTTGCCGCCAAGCCACATGTACATTTTTCCACCCTGATTTATTGTGCAAGGCTGCTCATTCATCTGCAAATTCCAGCCGCCTCTTGCCTTTAAAAATTCAATTTTCAATGGAGGGTTTTCATTTTTTATGCAGGCATTTTTAATTTCCGTTGACTTATAGTCATTCGCTTTAATTGAGAAAGTGGAGTTTTCTAAAATTTCAAACAACTGAATGACTTCAAGCGTTGTAAGTGAAATAGACCGTTCAATTTTAGGACCACCCAAATAAAAACGTGAGTATGCGTTAGAGAATGTTTCAGAACGAAAAGCGACTGCATTTTCTAGAAACCTAACTATTTTTAGGCTTTCATCATCAAACATGGCGTAGTTGTGCATAAGTGCAAGTTTTTTGCCATATTCGAAATAATCATTGTTGCGCACAAGGTTTAGAAAATCCTCAATGTTTTTGATTACATACGATTGCCCAAAATCGTATTGAATGCGAAAACTTACATCCCAATTACCGTAGTCATAAGTAAACTCTGTGCTTAAGTGAACGCTTTTAGGTTCAACGTTTTCGCTTTCGGCCGATTGCGTGCGCTGCAGAAAGTTCATAACAGCAGGCGAGGATTCGCTAGCGCGGTTGGGCTTATAGCCAACAAATTTTTCAGGCGCGGCAACAAAGCTTAGTGCAAGAGCAATACAGTGTTTGCAAAGCCCAGCATATTCACGAAAAGCAGGGCACGTGCACGAATATTCAATAACTTCATCGGAAATTTCGTTTAAAACCACTTGTGTTCTGTAGCGGTCCTTCCAGCCACTAGATGAAGCAACAAACGACTCTATTATTGTTTTATTTCCCTCATAGGACGCCTGTTTTGTGTACAGGTTTTTTTCTTTCTTTGCAATTGCTACACCGCGTGCAAATGCCTTTGTGTTTGAATTGTCGTGTAAATCCTCAAGTATTGTCATTAAATTCGCCTTTCAAAACGCAATCAAGGGCGCATTTTATCATAACAATTCTTTAGTTGTAGCTAGAGGTTTGAATTGTGAAGATTGGTGTGGTTTGTGGAAGCTGAAAAATTACCTGGGTAGTTAAGAAATAGTTTTTTTATATGCATCTTCACAGGTTTTTGCAATTTTGCTTTGCGGTGTTAATATTCTCTGGCTTATGTTGTTTGTCTTGGTCGGAAACCAAGGCAAGTTTTTTAGGAGGCTATAACATGAAGAAAGGTATTCATCCTGAATACATGGAATGTACTGTCAAATGCAGCTGTGGCAACACGTTCACAACTCGTTCCACGAAACCTGAATTAAAAATTGACATTTGCAACGTTTGTCACCCATTTTACACGGGTCAACAACGCTTTGTTGACACTGGTGGGCGCGTACAGCGTTTCGCTGACAAATTTGGTGCTGCAACCGAAACAGTGGCTGCTCGCGAAGCCGAGCGCAAGGCTAAGCGTGCAAAGGAAGCTGCCGCAGCTGAGGAAGCTAGGAAAGCAAAACGTGAAGCTAAGGCTGCTGAAAAAGCAAAGCGCGCCGAGGAATACGCAGCAAAAGCTGCTAAAGCTGCTGAAAAGGCTGCCAAGGAAGAAAAAGAAGGGAATGAAACTAAGGCTACCGATGTTTCCGCTGAAGTTACTAGCGAAGACAAAGCTGCTGTAGACGCATTAGTTGACGAAGCGGCCAAGGCAGAAGAAAAGTAGTAGATTGTACAGTGTTTAATTTATAGCAACCAAATTTTTGGTTGCTATTTTTTTACATTTCTTGTGTACAAATTTTTATTTTATCAATCAACGAAAGGATTTCTGTTGAAGGTTCGAAGTACGAAACCTTTAAGCTAACTTTT
>CAYVDR010000048.1:0-9087 GCA_964450625.1 uncultured Senegalimassilia sp. | reverse complement strand
TTACTTAAAGAAACCCTCGTAGTTGTGCATTTTAAGCTGTGATTCAACCTTAGACATTGTGTCAAGTGCAACGCCAATCATAATTAGGATTGATGTACCACCAAATGCTTGAATTAGTTGATTGTTCGTGAAATAGAACAGAATTGATGGAATAACAGCAATTGCAGCAATGAAAATTGCACCAGGAAGTGTTACACGGTGAAGGACATTTTTAATGTACTGAACAGTTGCTGAACCTGGGCGAACGCCAGGGATAAACCCACCTTGCTTTTGCAAGTTTTCAGCTGTTTCTTCAGGCTTAAACACCATAGATGTGTAGAAGTAAGCAAAGAACACGATTAGCACAACGTTTAGAATCCAGTTTACCCAACCAGTTGAAATTGCATTAGAAACATTAGTTAGCCATTCAACATTAAACAAAGCTGCAAGCTGTGCTGGGAAATAAATTAAGCAACTTGCAAAGATGATTGGGATAACACCAGCAGCGTTAACTTTAAATGGAATGTACGTTGACTGACCACCCATCATTTTTCTGCCTTGAACACGTTTTGCATAATTTACAGGAATGCGACGCTGAGCACGCTCGATAAAGATGATGGATGGAATGCAAGCAACAACAACAACCAAAACCAATGCTGTGATTGCAAGACCCATGCCAAAGTCAGACTGCAAGCTAATAGACGAATAGATTGCAGAAGGCACGCGTGAAACAATGCTAACAAAGATGATTAGTGACATGCCGTTGCCAACACCACGTTGGGTAATTAATTCGCCCATCCACATGATGAATGCAGTGCCTGCAACAAGTGTGAACACAACCAAGAAATCGGTCAAAAGCTCAGGCACTTGGTCGGTGAATACAACACCATATTGGGAAGACTTGAACAAAAGCAAGTAACCAATTGCATTGATTAAGCCAAGCACAAGTGTTAAGTAGCGTGTAACACGTGTAATTTTCTTGCGACCAGTTTCGCCTTCTTTAGCCCAACGCCCAACAGCAGGGATAACGCCTTGCATTAGCTGCATAATAATGGATGCAGTGATGTATGGCATGATGCCAAGTGAAAACACCGAAAAGTGTGACAGAGCACCACCAGAAAACAAGTCAAGCATTGTCATTGACACACCAGAGTTTTGAAATGCATTAGCAAACTCGTGGAATGGAATGCCAGGAACTGGCAAGTAAGCACCAAAACGATACAGAGCTAAAATTGCCAGTGTAAAAAGAATTTTTTTACGAAGCTCTGGGACTTTAAAAGCTTCAATGAATGAGCTTAGCAAACCTCTTCTACCTTTCCGCCAGCCGCTTCAATTTTTTGTTTTGCCGAAGCGGAAACTTTGTCAACTTTAACAGTTAAGGCTTTTGTAATTTCGCCATCACCTAAAACCTTAACAAGAGCATCGGCATGCTTAATGATGCCAGCAGCTTTTAGGCTGTCAGCATCAACTGTGCTGCCATCGCTGAACTTGGCATCGAGCCTTGAAACATTAACTGGAATGTATTCAACACGGTTGATGTTTCTAAAGCCTGGCAGTTTAGGCAAACGACGTGCAAGTGGCGTTTGACCGCCCTCAAAGCCTGCACCCTTGCCACCACCAGCACGGGATTTTTGACCATTCAAGCCACGACCAGCAGTTTTGCCAGTGCCTGAAGCAATACCACGACCAACACGTTTGCGTGCCTTGCGTGAACCTTCTGCTGGTTTTAAATCTTTAAGTTCCATTTAAAAAAACTCCTTTTCGCTTCCAAGCCGAAATTTACAAGCTTGGCGCTGGCAGCTCGCCGCCAGCTAACTTCCATAAACATTATGCGCCGTAAAGGCATATCAAAAAATAATTTTAGCTAAGAGCTGCAAGTTAACAGCACTTAGCTAAAAAATTACAAGTTTTCAACCTGCACAAGATGCTTAACTTTAAAAAGCATGCCACGCACAGAGTTGTTGTCGACTAAATTGTTTGAAGAGCCAATTCTTCCAAGCCCAAGTGCTTTTAAGGTTGCAAGCTGGTCTTTTTTGTGACCAATTGGGCTTTTAACTTGCACTACGTGAAGTGATTTTTCGCTAGACATATGCCCTACTCCTTCCAGCCATACATCTTTGCAATGGAAATGCCACGCCTTGCGGAAACTTCCCTAGCGCTTTCCATTGCTTTTAAGCCCTCAGCTGTTGCTTTAACAACATTCATGATGTTGTCGGTGCCAAGGGATTTGCACAAAACATTTTCAACACCTGCAAGCTCAAAAATTGCACGTGCAGCACCACCAGAGATAACACCAGTACCTTCAACAGCTGGCTTAATTAGCACACGCCCTGCGCCATATTCGCCAATGATTTCATGAGGAAGCGTTTTGCCTTCTGGTGTGATTGGCACTGTGAACATGTTCTTTTTAGCATCCTCAACAGCCTTCTTAATGGCAATTGGAACTTCTTGCGATTTGCCCATTCCAATGCCAACACGCCCGTTGCGATCGCCTACAACCACAAGTGCAGTTAGCCCAAAGCGCCTGCCGCCTTTTACAACTTTTGAAACGCGGTTGATGTTTACAACGCGCTCCTCAAGCTCTGGAACCGCAGCGTCTTCTGAGCGTTTATTATTATTACGAGCCATAAACTTAAAAACCCCCTTTAGAATTTCAAACCTGCTTCACGTGCAGCATCGGCTAGTGCCTTAACGCGCCCGTGATACAAGTTGCCGCCACGATCGAACACGACTTCAGTAATGCCGCATTCCTGTGCCTTTTTACCAATAATTTCACCTAGTGCAGTGGCACCCTCAACATTGGCACCATTTTTGCCAGTTGCTTTGAAGTCGGCACCAAGGGTGGAAACACCGCACAAAGTTTTGCCTTCAACGTCGTTTACAAATTGGACGTAAATGTTTGAATTGCTGCGCGTTACGCAAAGACGAGGACGGGCTGCTGTGCCAGAAATTTTAGCACGCACGCGACGATGACGTCTTGCCTTCGCAGCTTGCTTTTTTTGAAGCTTATTCATTTTATAATTCCTTCTTTAAATTTCCTACGTGCTATTCTTTGCCAGCTTTACCAGCTTTGCGACGTACATACTCGCCCTCATAACGCACGCCTTTGCCCTTGTAAGGCTCAGGTTTGCGCCAAGCACGAACGTTTGCAGCCACTTGCCCCACTTGTTCTTTAGAAGCACCGCGAACAATGATTTCTGTTTGGCTTGGAACTTCAAAAGTGATGTTTTCTGGACATTGCATAACAACAGGGTGAGAATAACCAAGTTGCATTTCAAGGTTTTTGCCTTTTAGTGCAGCACGGTAACCAACGCCAACAAGCTCAAGCTTTTTCTCATAGCCTTCAGAAACACCCTTAACCATGTTTGCGATTAGTGAACGAGTAAGCCCGTGCAAACTTTTTGATTCACGGCTGTCGTCTGGGCGCTCAACAATAATTGCATCGCCTTCTTGCTTGATTGACATTGTTGGGGCAAACGTGCGGTTAAGTTCGCCTTTTTTGCCCTTTACATTAACGGTGCTGCCACTGATTTTAACTTCAACACCAGCAGGAATGTTAACAGGCATTTTACCAATACGAGACATAATTAAAACACCTGCCCTTCTACCAAATGTATGCAACAACCTCGCCGCCAACACCCTTTTGGCGTGCTGTGCGGTCGGCCATTACACCTTGCGACGTTGAAATAATTGCAGTGCCAAGCCCGCCTAAAACGCGAGGCAGATCATCCTTGCCTGCATAAATGCGCAAACCTGGTTTAGAGATGCGCCTGATGCCACGGATTGTGCGAGCTTTCTTTTCGCCGTATTTCAAAGTAATTTCAAGGCTTGCACGAGGCTTGCCATCAATTACCTCAAAATCTGTCACATAGCCTTCTTCTTTAATAACGCGTGCAATTTCTACAAGCTTTTTGCTGGAAGGCATTGCGACCGTTTCCTTACCTGCAGAGTTAGCGTTACGCAGGCGCGTAAGCATATCTGCAATTGGGTCAGTCATGGTCATAGTTAATTTACTCCTTTTAGTTCGAGATGAGCAATAAAGTTCGGTTCGGAAAACCCTTAGCCCTTAGCTAAGCCGCCTAAACTAAATGCACACCCTAACGTAGATTAAAACCTAAAATGTTTACCAAGATGCCTTGGTTACGCCGGGAAGTTCGCCTTTGTTGGCAAGCTCGCGCAAGCATACGCGGCACAAGCCAAACTTACGGTAGTAGGAACGCGGGCGACCACAACGCACACAGCGGTTGTGCTGGCGAGTTGAAAACTTCGCTTTACGCGCACCTTTGGCGATCATCGATTTCTTTGCCATTAAAATCCTTCTTTCTTATTATCATGCCTGTTAAATGTTTTACATGAATAAACAAAGTATAAGGCTTATGCCCCATGCTTCGAATAAAAAACTATTCGCTTTCTTTAAATGGGAAGCCTAGAGCACTTAAAAGCGCATGTGCGCTTTCGTTGTCTTTAGCAGTTGTTACAACTGTAACATCCATGCCACGAACACGATCAATTTTGTCGTATTCAATTTCTGGGAATATTAGCTGCTCGGTAATGCCTAGCGAGTAGTTGCCACGCCCATCAAAGCTTTTTGGTGAAATGCCACGAAAGTCACGAACACGAGGCAGAGCCGTTGCAAGCAAGCGGTCCATGAATTCCCACATGCGGTCGCCACGAAGTGTAACTTTACAGCCAATTGCTTGGCCTTCACGCACGTGAAACCCAGCGATGGACTTTTTAGCACGTGTAACACAAGGCTGCTGACCTGTGATTATGCGCATGTCATTTTTGGCTGCTTCCAAGAGTTTTTTGTCGGATGCAGCAGCACCAACGCCCATGTTTACCACAATTTTTTCAACGCGTGGCACTTCGTTGACGTTTTTTAGTTCCAAGCTTTTTTGAAGCTTAGACACAACTTCGTTTTTGTACTTCTCTTTTAAACGAGGAGTAGCCATAATTTAAACTTCCTTTCGATGAATTAAACGCAAGATTTCCGACCTTGCGTCCCTGCGTTGCTAAGAAATTTAGCAACAGGGCCATAAACTTAAAAACTTATAAAGCGCAAAGCAAATTGCACTTAACAACATTGACTATTTGTCGATGTCCTTGCCGCATTTTTTGCAAACGCGAACTTTTTTGCCGTTGTCGTTTGTGCGACGGTGTGTGCGAGTTGGCTTTTTGCACGAAGGGCAAACCAACATAACGTTTGACACATGAATTGGTGCTTCAACGGATGTAATGCCACCTTGAGGGTTTTGCTGCGTTGGGCGAATTGCCTTTTTCACAACGTTAACCTTCTCAACAACAACACGTGAAAGTTTTGGAATTCCACGGATTACTTGACCTTCACGCCCTTTGTCTTTGCCAGCTAAAACGCGTACGGTGTCGCCTTTTTTGATGCTCATATTGCTCATAAAAACTAAACCCCCTTTACAGCGTTTCAGGTGCCAAAGACACAATTTTCATGTAACGTTTTTCGCGCAACTCGCGCGCAACTGGCCCAAAAATGCGTGTACCACGAGGAGCACCAGTTGTATCAATTAGAACGGCAGCATTTTGGTCAAACTTAATGTAGCTGCCGTCTGAGCGGCGGACTTCCTTTTTAACGCGCACAACAACGCAGCGCACAACGTCACCCTTTTTAACTGAGCCGTTAGGAATTGCTTCCTTAACGCTGCAGATGATGACATCGCCAAGGCCAGCATAGCGGCGCTTTGAGCCACCTAAGACCTTGATGCACTGCACTTTGCGAGCGCCTGAGTTGTCAGCAACCGCTAGCCTAGTTTGCATCTGAATCATTGCTTTAACCTATCCTTCAATCAAAACTTAACAAAACCAATGATGGTAAGGCTATTTAGCCTTCTCAACAATTTCAAGCAAACGCCAACGCTTCTTCTTAGAAAGAGGCCTGGTTTCCATGATGGTTACAGTATCGCCATTGCCTGCTTCATTGTTTTCATCATGTGCATGAAACCTTTTTGTTGTTGTCATCATTTTTTTATAAACTGGGTGAGGCTTACGAGAGCTTACCTCAACAACAATTGTTTTGTTATTTACGTCGCTAACAACAACACCTTGACGTACTTTGCGAGTGTTTCTTTCTTCGCTCATAATTTTTCAAAACCCCCTTATGCGCTCAACTCACGTGCGCGCATTTCGGTTAGAATGCGAGCGATGTTTTTCTTAACTTGCTTAACGCGTGCTGTGTTGTCAAGCTGGCTTGTTGCCATTTGAAAACGCAGGTTAAACAGTTCAGCACGAGCTTCTTTAAGTTTTGCCTGCAAATCTTCGGCAGACATTTCGCGAATTTCTGAAGATTTCATTTACGCCTGCCCTTCTGTTTCTTTAGAAACAATTTTGCACTTAATTGGAAGCTTGTTGATTGCTAGACGAAGTGCCTCACGTGCAGTTTCGTCATCGTCAATGCCACCAATTTCAAACATAATGCGCCCAGGCTTTACAACTGCAACCCATGCTTCAGGGTTACCTTTGCCCTTACCCATGCGAGTTTCAAGTGGCTTTTTACTAATTGGTTTGTCTGGGAAAATGGTGATCCAAACCTTGCCGCCACGCTTCATTGCACGTGTCATTGCAATACGTGCAGCCTCAATTTGGCGGTTTGTAATCCAGTGGGCTTCAAGGGCTTGAATACCCCAAGTGCCATGGTTTAGCTTTGTGCCGCCTTTTGCGCGACCACGCATTGAGCCGCGTTGCACCTTGCGGTGTCTAACACGTTTTGGTACTAACATTACTTACGCCCCCTATCTTTGCGATCACGCCTTGCACGGCTAGGACGAGAAGTGCCCTCAAGTGCTGGTTGAGGTGGCTTTTGACCAGGCAAAACCTCACCATGGTACACCCAAACCTGCACACCAATTGAACCCATTTGAGTGGCAGCAGTGTAAAAGCCATAGTCGACCTTTGCGCGAAGTGTGTGCAGTGGCACACGACCTTCACGATACCACTCGCGCCTGCTCATTTCTGCACCACCAAGGCGACCTGCGCATTGAATGCGAATGCCTTTAGCACCCGATTTAATTGCAGATTGAATGGACTTGCGCATAGCACGGCGGAATGCAACCCTGCCCTCAAGCTGTTCTGCAACAGACTGAGCAATTATTGTTGCATCGAGTTCTGGGTGCTTAACTTCAACAACTTCAATGTTGATGTGACCATTAGCAATTTTTTCAACCTTTTTGCGCAAAGCCTCAATTTCTGCGCCTTTTTTACCAATAACAACACCAGGACGTGCAGTTGTGATAATGATTTTAATTTTGTCGCCAGCACGCTCGATTTCAATTTTAGAAACAGATGCACGCGACAGCTGCTTAGAAATGAACTTTTTAATTTCCAAGTCATTTGCCAAGTTCTTGGCATAGTCTTTGTCCGAATACCAACGGCTGCGCCAGTCTTCAACAATGCCAAGCCTAAACCCGGTTGGGCTTACTTTCTGACCCATGCTTTAAGCCTCCTCTCGCGTGGATACAACAACAGTAATGTGACAAGTGCGTTTGCGAATTGGTGATGCACTGCCTTTTGCACGAGGGCGAATGCGTTTTAGGGTTGGACCCTCGTTGACATAAGCCTGTTTAATGACTAGTGCGTCCGCGCGAACATGATGTTCATTTTCTGCATTTGCAACAGCAGAATTTAGGGTTTTTAAAACCACTTCAGCAGCCCCGCGGTTAGTAAATGTAAGAATGCTGCGAGCAGCATCAACGGATTTGCCGCGAACATTGTTTACAACAATTCTTGCTTTACGAGGTGCAATGCGCACGTGACGTGTTATAGCCTTTGCTTCCATTCTTCACCCCTTCTTAACTGTTGCCTTTGTCGGCTGAGTGACCCTTAAATGTGCGGGTTGGGGCAAATTCGCCCAGCTTGTGACCGACCATAGATTCTGTTAGATACACTGGAACATGCTTGCGACCATCGTGTACAGCAATGGTGTGACCAACCATTTCTGGGAAGATGGTGCTTGAGCGCGACCATGTTTTAATGACGTTCTTTTCGCCAGCTTCATTCATCTTCTGAATACGAGAAAGAAGGCGAGGCTCAACGAAAGGACCTTTCTTTAAACTTCTGCTCAATTTTACTCCTTAAAGCTAAAAAGCTTATTTCTTACGACGACGAATGATTAAGCGGCTAGAAGCCTTTTTCGGGTTGCGGGTGCGCTGACCTTTAGCTGGCTTGCCCCAAGGGCTGACTGGGTGACGACCAGAAGTTTTGTTCTTGCCTTCACCGCCACCATGTGGGTGGTCAACTGGGTTCATTACCGTACCACGAACGGTAGGACGAACGCCCATCCAGCGTTTTCTGCCTGCTTTGCCAATGGAAACATTTGCGTGTTCAGCATTGCCAACTTCGCCTACTGTTGCACGGCAAGTTAGAAGAACACGACGCATTTCAGAAGATGGCATGCGCAAAATTGCGTACTTGCCTTCTTTGCCCATTAGCTGAATGCTTGTGCCTGCGCTTCTTGCAATTGCAGCACCCTTGCCAGGTTGCATTTCAACTGCGTGAACCAAAGTACCAACTGGAATTGCAGAAAGTGGAAGCGCATTGCCTGGCTTAATGTCGGCGTTTTTGCCACTTTCAACAACATCGCCCACATTTAGCCCCTTTGGGTGCAAAATGTAGCGCTTTTCACCATCGACATAGTGCAAAAGAGCAATGCGTGCGCTGCGGTTAGGGTCGTACTCGATTGTAGCCACCTTCGCTGGAACGCCGTCCTTGTTGCGCTTGAAGTCGATAATGCGGTACCTGCGTTTTGTGCCACCACCTTGGTGACGCACAGTGATTTGGCCTTGATTGTTGCGACCAGCTTTTTTGTTAAGCGGCGCAAGCAATGACTTCTCTGGTGTGTCGCATGTAATTTCGGCTTTGTCTAAAACCGTTTGAAAACGACGCCCAGGGCTTGTCGGCCTGTACTGTTTGACTGCCATATCAAACCTTTCAAACTTATGAGATTTCGCTCGCATGCCTCACCATGCACCGAAACCTCAACCTACATTTCTGTGAACGAGTGATTGCCAGTGTGCTTTTGTTTGAGGCCAAAAGCCCTGACGCCGCCCGCCCACGCGCCCGGGTGTGCCCATGCCACGCGAACGC
>CAYVDR010000047.1:0-9153 GCA_964450625.1 uncultured Senegalimassilia sp. | reverse complement strand
CCTACGGCTTAATTTTCACGGAATTGCTTGGGCATACTGCCACACACTTACCGCAGCGAGTGCACGCACCAAGTTGTGTTGGCGTGTCTTTGCTGTGAAGGTCTATGTGCTCGGGGCATGCAACTGTGCAAGCTTCACATGCTGAAGCGCCAGTTTGTCGCAAGCAGGTTTTAGCGTTAACCGTTGGGCGAAACCTGAGTGCAAACTGCCCGAACACCCCTAAAAGCCCAGCTATTGGGCATAGGTTCACACACCACTTACGATACGCCACAAGCTCGATTGCAAGGGCGGCAGGAAACACAAGCACAGAAGCTGTAAGCTGCTTGTCAACAATTAAGTGCCAAAGCGAGCCTACCGTACCAAACGTAAGCCCAATGGGGCAAATGAGACAAAACAGCGGAAAGCCTGCAATTATTGTGGCAACGACAACCGCTAAAAACACCCATGTGCGCGTATCGTGCCCAATGTAGTTCAAGCTTTGCTTTAGGCTAAACTTTGCTGCTGCAGTGCAATTTGAACCACATGAGACTTGCTCGAAATCGGCAGCATGTGCGCTTTTAGGCTCTCGTTTAAAAAAGCCCCTGATGGCATGTGCAGGGCAGCCCCATGCACACCACGCACGCCCAAAAATGAGCGCAAACAAAAGCAAAACGCCAGCTGATATTGCAGCCACAGGAATAAATGAAGCGCTTGCAAGCATTGCCTCAATGCCGCCAAGTGGGCACAGCAAACTAAACTGCCCTACACCAAACGACGATGGAGTGCCGATGCCAATGTCAAATGCAAGCGATGCTAAAACTGCCACGAGCACAAGCAACATGCAGATGCGCCGTGCAAGCAAAATGCGTTTGCCAGTTTTATTCTTGGCTACAAATTTGGCTGGTTTAGCAACCTCAGCGGCTTTAGTTTCACTAACTTCATTGCTTTGCGTATTTTCATTCGATTTCATATGTTTAACCTACCCTTTGCTTTGCTTAGAATCTGGCAAAACTTCTATGCCGCGCACTTCCCCACCTGAAAACGATGTGTTTACATTAGCGGGGCAAACACGAACGCACTCGCCACAGCCATTGCACAGGTTTGCGTCAACACGTGGCCTGCGCTCGCCATCAAATGAAAGTGCATTGTAGGGGCAAGCATCAACGCAAATGCCGCAAGCACCAGGCTCTATAAACGCCAAGCACTTGTCTTGCAGCACATGCGCACAACCAATTCTTCCCGCAAGAGGTGCATAAGGGTCAACTTCGCTAAGTGCTTCCGTTGGGCAAACCTGAATGCATTTGTTGCAAAACGTGCAACTGCCAGCACTGTACGTTATGGCTGGAGTTTTCACAGCCATAACACCCTGCTCGATGCCAAGGGGGTATAAAACATCGGTGGGACATACACTAATACAGCGCTCGCAGCGCACGCATTTTGCCATAAAGTTGCTTTCAATGTGGCCGCCTGGTGGGCGCAAGACGCTTGCACCAGTTGAAAATGGTCGCGCAGCCACACCGCACGCAGTGCCAACTGCTAAAGCAGCAGCACCGAACACAAACGTGCGCCTTGTTGGGTTGTTGGTAGTCATTTAAATTACCCCTTACGTTTTTACAAAAGTGTTTAAAGCGACACGTGTGGCAGTTCGTCTAAAACTTCTTGCAAGCACTTACGTGCTTGTTCGGCAGCGCCAATCGTGACTTCCAAAACACCAAGGTAAAAGGCAGTTTTTGCAAACTTCTTTGCGCAGTCAAGCAAAAGAGGCACCCAGTTTAAAATGTGTTCATCCATAAAAGCAATTTGACGCTTTATGTTTTTGCGCAAGTTTTGGGCATTACCACCCTCAAGCAATTCAAGTGCGTTTTTGTTCATGTGCGCTAGATATTCAAGCTCGAAAGACAAGTGGTCTTCAGGTTCATGAAGCTCGGGGTTTACTTTAAAGCCGTCTTGGATAAACGCATCCACAACCCGATCGCGCGCATCTGCCATAACAACGTGCTCTTTGCTTGTAAACACCGACTCGTACGGCACTGCAACGTTTTGGTCTTGCGCATTTATGCCAGCAGCTAAAAATATGCGAGCAAAGTCAACTGCAAGCTGGCTTTTTCTATTGCCAGCGGAAAACTTAAAGTAGCGTTTTAGCAGCGTGTAGCCATGGTCTAGGTGTTCATTGCCGCAGTCTTGTGGCCAGTCTTGCTCTGCCAAATTCTCAATTGCTTCTTTAGTTAGCTCTTTAAAAAACACTTGCGAAAGAAACGTAAATGTTTCAATGTTTGCCTCGAAAAATTCTTTCATTTCCTCGTTTGTTATGTTTTCACACTCAATCATTTACGTTTCCTCCATCTAAAATGACTAAAAAATTCTTTAGTTATTTATTACTCCATTGGCATTTGGAAAAAGTCCATCAAAGGCGTGCCAATTGCCCACATGCCAACACGCATTGCTATTGCGCACACACAGCTAAACAGGCATGCAACAACACCACATGCAAGAGCGTTTTCTGGCTTCTTAAAGCCGTATGCACCAACAATGGCACTGACGATGCCGCACACAAACGTTGCAACAATCCATGCAATGCAGCCTGGTTGAGCTTGACCTAGCCAGCCTGAGGCGTATGCGAAAAACGCTGCGCTAACAACAATTCCGAGCACGCCAAACACGCAAGTTAGCATGCCTGTGAACGTAAGCTCCTTTTTGCTAGCGCCCGCCTGCGCCTTAAGAAGCGCTGCAAGCCCAGCACCGCCAGCTGCTGGTGTTAGGCAGTATGCAAGCGGAAGCGCAATTGTCATCCATGCTTGACGTGCGGACATCATATATGAATAGCCGCACATAAACGGGAACACAATTGCAATGAGCATTGTTATTGTGCCTACAACTTTTAGCGGCTTTTCACCGGCTTTGCGAATAATCATGATAAGGTAAATGAACAGAAGCACGCACAAAACACCAATTAGAGCTGCCTCAACAAAAATGCCTGATGTTGGGTGGTTTAGTGCTTCAAAAATTCTGTCAACATGCTTTAAGTGAGTTGCAGACACAATGCCGCCAACAATTAAAAGTACCATAGAAACAATTGTTTCAACTTTGCTGGGCAGCTTGCCTTTGTTCGCAAGTGCTTGCAGCATAGAGGTTGCAAACGACCAAGCACCAATGCCACTAATAACAGTAAATAATACTAACGACCATTGAGTTTCCATTAGTCTGTGCTCCCTTCTGTTGTCATAAAGCTGCCAGTTGTTTTATGCATGTCTTCACCTGCCCATTTGCCAAACTTACTTGACAGGATGTATGCGGTAAGCGGCTTGTTGCCAACATCAGGCAACTTGTGAATTGCATCGGCTGGATACTTAGCAAGCTCTTTTGAAGCTTCAGAGTTTGGGTCGTCTAAATCACCATAAAAACGTGCTTCACCACAGCAATTCTTAACGCATGCAGGCCGCTCGCCTGCACTTGTTAAGTGGCTGCACATGGTGCACTTTTCAACAACCTGTTGGTCTTTGTTCCAACTGCGCACACCATAAGGGCATGCAATCATGCAGTACTTACACCCAATGCACTTCGACTTGTCAACCAAAACTTTGCCGTCGTCGCCACGGTAACTTGCACCTGTTGGGCACACTTGCACACACGGTGCATTTTCGCATTGCTGGCACTGCACGCTTAGCCAATAAGAGTGCACGTCTGGGAATTTACCAGCTGGTTCAATTTGTAGAACTTTATTCCAGCGCTCGCCTAGCGCTATGTCATTTTCCATCTTGCACGCCACTTCGCAGCTGTAACAACCTATGCAGCGCTCAAGGTTTACGACTATACAATTACGCGCCATAAACGGCAGCACCTCCCCCTGTATTCTCGCTTACTTCAGGCAACCACGGCTTGAACTGTTCAGGTTCAGTCCAAATGCCATCGGGTGGGCCACCTGCTTTTGTAATGTTTATTTGAATGCCACGCAAAACGTATGTGCCATACACATCGTTAAATGGGCAATCGTCGCTGTTTTGCGTAAGAACGTTAATGTTCATTGCTTGCCAGGCACGGTTAGGGTTGTCGGTGTCCATTAGCTCTGGGAACCAATAACGCTCCTGGTAGATGACTTTCGGGGCAACCGATTTTGTAACCCTGCAGCGACCTTGCGTTTTGCCACGCTTCGATTCAAGCCACAGCCAATCGCCGTCTTCAACACCAATCTCACGTGCAGTTTCTGGGTTGATCCAAGTTTCTGGGTAGGGGTACATCTCGCGCGTGTAAGGTGTGTTGCGAAGCGTGCCGTGATGGAAGTACGGAAGGCGGCCTTGCGTTAGAACGTACGGGTAGTTTGCATCGTAGCCTTTATTGCCTTTAACAGGGCTTTCATAAGGCTCAATGTAGTATGGAAGTGGATTGTAGTTGTTAGACTTTGGGAACACATCGGTTGCAGCTTCCATTTTGCCTGTGCCGTCAACACTTCCCGTGTTGCCAAGGTTTATAAGACCGTCGAAGTAAGGCTCACAGCGCTTTGATGTTGTATTAAAGCCTGCAGGCTTCGTTGGGTCGTCATCGTCTGGCAGCAAGTGGCTGTCATACGATTTTGCAGCGTATTCTTCGATTGTTTGATATTCACTTGGCGCCTGGGCTTCGAACTTTTCCCAGTTCCAGTCCTCTGTGTTGTAATAGAAACTGCCAACAAAGTAACCCACGTAATCCTTGTACTCATCGTACGTTTTCCAATACGTGCCATAAAACTTGCCAGCAACATTTGGGTCAAACGAATCGATGCAACGCTTATGCCCACGCTTTGCAAGCGCTGCTGCAAGCCACGACCAGTGCATGCACTCATCCACAGCCTCATAAAGCTGCGTGCAAGGCCTGCGAATTGCATAGGTGTTTAAGCGGTCTTGCGCATAAGCGGTTTCAAGCCACTCCGCCGTTGGGAGCACATAATCTGCCAAGCAAACGGAAGTTGTTGTCCAGTGCATGTACATGTGCACGTTAAGCACATTTTTAAGCATGGCGTTATAAAGGCGTGTTGCGTTGCCAATCATAACAAGCTTGTTGCCGCTGCGCTCAAGCCAAATGCGCGGGCGGTAAGGCTCGCCAGTTTCAATGGCTTTAAGCACCGTTGGAATGTGGCTTGCAAGCCAGTGGCCAAGCCCCTTATGTTCCACATAACCCAAGCGCACGTTAGCTTCAGAATCTGGCATGCGAAGTGGGTGGTCTGGGTGGTGCAAACCAAATGGCTGCACAACGTAGTTACAAGGCTCAACGTAACATGGGCGGTTTTGAACAATTGAACCAGGCTGGCGAATGCAACCCATCAAAATGTCCATAATTGCATCGCCTTGGGCTGCTTGCGCTGAATTTATGGCCTGGTCTGTTGCCACACCAAGCGAAATGCCTGCGTTTGGGCAACCCTCCACATAAATTTTTATGGCCTGTTCAATTTTGTCGGCCTCAAGCCAGCACACCTCAGCAGCTTTTTCAAGCGTCCATTCGCTTACATGTTCCTTCATAATTTGAAACGCTGTGCGAGCACGCTCACCATTTGGAAGCGTGTATGTCCCAAACATTTCGGGATCGATTGAGCCATCAGATGGGAATGGGTAAGGCATTGCAACTGCTGCATTTTTCTTCTTGTCCCAAACAACATACTCATCGGCGCTGCCTAAACCGAGTTCGCTTGCACGGTAAGTAAGACGTGTGTCTTCATGCACCAAAAATGGCAAGTTTGTCCATTTTTTGCAGAAATCCTTTGCCCACAAATCGTTTTCAATGATGTAGTTAATCCATGCAAGCATCAACGCAACATCGGTGCCAGGGCGAATTGGCAGCCAAACATCGGCACGCATTGCATCAGGCGTAAAGCGTGGGTCAATAACTACTGTTTTTGTGCCCGTGTTGCGAAGGTGTGTTACAACACGGCCTGTGGAACCTGTGCCATGGTAAGACGGCCCAACGCCCCACATAACATAAGTTTTTGTTTGTGTGCACGTGCCCTCTGGCATGGCTTCTGGCAAGTAAACCTCTGTAACAGGTCCGTCTGCAAGCGATGTGTCGGCTGTGCCATTTATAACAGATTCCATGTGATTGCGTGGAAGGTAGCATTGAGCACACCCAGGCTCGAAGAAGTTGCCGCCACCCCAAACCGACAAAAAGCGTGCAGGGCTAAAGAACTGCGGGTTTCCCCCGCCACCTGTGGATGTAACCAAGCACTTTGGACCTTCCTTTTGATACCACTCCCACATAACATCTGAGATTTCGTCCATGGCCTGACCCCAGCTAATGCGCTCCCACTGGTTTGAGCCACGTTCGCCAACACGCTTCATTGGGTACTTAATGCGGTTAGGGTTGTAAAGTGCCTGAATGCCAGCAAGGCCTTTAGCGCATGCAGCACCCCTGTTCATTGGGTCGTCTGGGTCTCCTTCAAGTTTCACCACCTTCCCATCACGTACGTGTGCCACCATGCCACAGTTGTTTAGGCATGCACGGCAAATTGTGCGCAGCTTCTTAGTTTCACCGCCAGTTGCAGCAGCAGCAGGCTTTACTTGCACCAGATTGTTCGATGCAGTTGATGCCATTGTTGCAGCGGCTGCAGCAAATGCAGTTAGCTTTACAAAGTTGCGCCTTGTAATGCTTTTCGCGCTCACAGCTAAAACCTCCATTTCACTATAGACTTCTTTTGCTGTATGTACTACCAGCACAAATGCTGGCTGTAGCTAAATTTAATTTGCAAGCCTGTGCTTTGCTTCTTGCTCGCACACGCTTGCGAGGTGCAAAGCCAGGCCTTATGCTGCTAACTTACGCTGCAGCTAGAACTTCCAAGCCTGCGTCTGTGGCTTTCCACGCCCCTTGCCAATAAATGCCGCCAGCGCTTTCAAGCGCATCCATAAAGTACTGCGGAAACACTCGCTTGCCATCTGGATTTTTAACCTCACCAGCACTTTCAACTGCAGCTTCAACTGTTTCGCGGCCAGCCCCGCCATCAGCTGCGCAAACACGAAGCACTCGAATGAACGTGCTGCGGTAATGCGGGCGGCTTTCAAAAAGCGCACGCAGCGTAAATGCTGGGTCAATGCTTTCAGCAAGCTGTTTGCCATCGTCTGTAATAATTAGCACATCTTTTACATCCGCATCAACAGGCACGCTCTCATCCAGCTGAATGTCTTGCAAGCTGCCGGCATAAGGTTTGCCATCAACGCTAACCTCTTCGGTTAGTGCGCCGTTGCGAATTAAAATGTCAATTACAGTTGCACTTTCTTGTGGGAACTTCTCGCTCCATGCATCTGCAGCACTTGCTTCAACACTTGTACGCTCCTTTGAAGCTTCACTGCTAAATAAACCTAGAATTAAGGCAACGGGTTGCTTTAATTGCGGGTTGTGTTCAACTACATCAATTTTCATTTTTCTTCGCACCGCCTTTTTTCTAAAGAATTTAAAAGTGACTTTCACATCAAATTTCATTTTGCACGGCAAACTTTAATGAATAGTCCTGTATGAGCGCATGGTTATAAATGTGTGAACTTAAGGGTGAACTTGCTGGACTAATTGCCAATCACCCAAAAAGGATTAGTGGCACCTAACTGCACTTTTGTGCTAGAATTGCAAAAGTTTGAAATTAGGGGGAAACATGTTTAACTTCCAGGCGTTTAAAAACTCACCGCTTGCACGACAAATTCCTTACTTACCGTTTCTAGGTTTTGGCATTTGGTGGGCATGGATTTGGCTTTGCTACAACTCAACCGAGCTTATGCAGCTATTCGATGAAGGTGTGCAATCGGGCTATGTTTTGCAAATGTATATTATTTCAACCATTGCAATTGGCACATCAATGTTTGTGGCTGCAGGTTTTTCAAAATGCATTGCTTCCCTAATTAAAAAGAAAGGCTTTGTTCTTGCTGGCGGCGAACTTGCATGCGCAAGTACAATTTTAGTGTGCTTTGCAGGCTCGCTAAACAACACAGTTTTGTTTTTTATTGGAAGTGCGCTCACCGGCATTGGTACATCTGTTTTATGTCTTAAAGCAGGCAAACTATACAGTTTAATCCCCTTGGAGGAATCGCTTACAGCAGGCGCAGTCTCTCTTTTGCTAGCTGCTTTTTTGTACTTCACAGGCATAGGCATCCCAGCAGCTGCAAGGCCATACTTCATTAGCATACTACCGCTCCTGTCCGCTTTCTTGCTTTCGCTAACCCTTGAAAACACAGCGTTTGATGCAAAAGGTAAAGCATTGACACAACCCGAAGTGCAAATGAATAAAAAAGTAAGGGCACTGTTTATAAAGCTTGCCGCTGCATCGGGGCTTGTTGCATTTACTGCGGGCGTTGGCAAAGGCATTGTGTCCGTAATGGGCAACAGCACATATTTTGGTTTCAGCGGCAGCATTACAACGTTTTTTGTTGCGCTTTTGGCTATTGCAATTTTGCTAATCATAAACGCTGGCGACAGCGTGCGGGGTGCCAGACGCACGTATTCCCTGTTAATTGTTTTAGGCATTGCCATGATGCTTGCCACATGTTTTGGCTTTAACATTGCCTACCTTTCCATTGGCAAGGAGTGCGTCTGGATGGTATTTTCGTGCCTTATGGTATACATTGCGTTTCAATATAACCTGTCTGCCGTTCGTGTTTTTGGCGTGGGGCAAGGCGTTTACTTTTTCGCCTCTGCAATTGGTTGGTTTGCAGGCTCGGCAATTCAGCCTTACTACAACACAATGACAGCGCACGTTGGCGTTGGCATTGGGCTTGCGTTTATAGTGGTGGTTGTGTTTGTTTACATCTTTCCCGAAAACGACATTAAGCGCATCATGGCGCAATCCGTTGATGCAGAAAGGGGAAATGCGCAATCTAGCAGCGCAAATGAAGCAAATGCGCCTCAGAGTTCAAACGCAAGCCAAAGCAACCAAGCCAGCGGCTCTGTAAATTTTGCGCCAGCAAGCACAAACAACAACCAGAAAACTCTAACAAATTGCGCAACTGAAAATGCAACTGTAGAAAAAGCAAAACAGTACAAAAACAACCCAGCCGACCCAAAATATGGCTTGTCAGCACGCGAACTTGAAGTGCTTGAGCTTTTTGCGCAAGGCAGAAGCGCTGCCTGGATTGCACAGTATTTCACGCTTTCCAAAAACACGGTGCGCACACACTTGCGGGCAATATATTCCAAGCTTGATGTACACTCGCGCCAAGAACTGCTGGATTT
>CAYVDR010000046.1:0-9186 GCA_964450625.1 uncultured Senegalimassilia sp. | reverse complement strand
TGAGGGCAAGCTGCTTGATGCTACTGTTGACATGGGCAAACCAATTTTTGAACCTGCTGAAATTCCAGTTAGTGCTGATGCGAACAAAACCAGTAATAGTGGAATTTCGTTTGTGGGTGACATCCCAATTGAATCTCCTTGGGGCACGTTTAATTTCACTTGCGTTTCAATGGGCAACCCTCATGCAATTTGCTTTATAAGCAACTTCAACGAATTGCCCGATGAGGTGTTTAGCAATGCAAGCAACAAATGTTTGAGTAACTTTGATGTTGCACGCGTTGGTGCATTTTTTGAGTCGCACGAGGTTTTTCCGGAAAAAACCAACGTTGAATTTATTAGCGTGGAAAGTGAAAACAGCCTGCATATGCGCGTGTACGAGCGCGGGTGTGCCGAAACTTTGGCGTGTGGCACTGGTGCTTGTGCAACTTGTGTTGCTGCAGCAATTACTGGCAGGGCTTCACGTAAAGCTAGCGTGCACTTGCGTGGTGGCACGCTTAAAATTGAGTGGTGCGAAAATGGCAGCGTTAAAATGACAGGGCCAGCCGCTGAAGCCTATCAAGGTACGATCAACGTCTAGCGCAAGGCAAACATTTGCGCAAAAGGGTGCGCATATTCACATTTTTTGAGTAACCTAAGTGCGCACATGCCTTATGCTGCTAAAGTTAGCTGCATGAAATTTTGTTAGTTCAGTTTTTAAGAAAGTGGGAACAGCATGGAAGAAAATGTTTTAGTTTTTGGTCACAAAAACCCAGATAACGATGCAATTAGCGCAGCTGTTGGCTACGCGTATCTAAAGAATGCTATTGCAAAGCAAAGTGGCATTGAGCAAACTTACGAAGCTTGCCGCTTGGGCGTTCTGCCAGCTGAAACAAGCTGGTTGTTGGGCGAGTGCAGCATTGATGAACCACGTTTGATTGAAAGCGTGCCAGAAGGTGCCAATGTTATTTTGGTTGACCACAACGAAGCGCTGCAGTCGGCAAGCGGCATTGAAGGCGCTTGCATTACAGAAATCGTTGACCACCACCGCTTAGGTGGGCTTACCACTGCACAGCCCTTGCGTTTTAATGCACGTCCCGTTGGCTCAACAGCCGCAATTGTGGCACACGAATTTGAAGTTGAAGGCATTGAATTACCACAAAACATTGCAAAGCTTTTGCTTTCTGCAATGCTAACCGACACTGTAATCATGAAGTCGCCCACCACAACAAATTTCGACCGCGATGTAATTCAAAAAACTGCGAAGTATGTTGGCGTTGACCCAGTGGACTTCGGCATGCAAATTTTTAAATGTCGCTCCAACCCTGCTGAAATTGAAATTGACAAACTTGTTAATGGCGACGCTAAAGAATTTGAATTAAGCGGCGAAAAGGTCTACATCGGGCAATACGAAACAGTTGACCTGCCTGCAGTTTTGGCTCGTGAAGCTGAAATTCGTGAGTGCATGACAGGCTTGGTTGAGGCAAAGGGCTATAAATTTGTGCTGTTCTTTGCAACAGACATTCTAAAAGAAGGCAGTCAGTTCATCTGCGAAGGTGACACACAGTTTGTAAGCGATGTTTTCGGCGTTGACCTAAACGGCAAATCGCAGTGGATGCCAGGCGTTCTCTCACGCAAAAAACAAGTTGCAGCTCCAATTTTGGCTGCTTGCTAGATAATGTTTGCTGCAAGTGCAAGTGCCATGCTGTTTAAGTTGCCTGCACTTGCTGTATACCATTGTAAAAACGTTTGAGTTAATCAGTTGCTAACACGGTTTGTGTTAGCAACTATTTCTGTGCAGTTAGTAATAAAATTGTTTAACCACAATATTGGCTGTGGTAAACTCTTGCGCAAAATCTTTTTCGCATTTCTGTAAAAGGAGGCTATTAAATGTCAAAAAACATTTCTAAGGCTAATGCCCTTTCTATGCATGGCTCTACTCACATTACAAAAGCGTTTATGTTGTGTGCACTGTTGTTTGCAGCGCTTTTTGCAATGCTTGTGTCTAGCCAGGCTTTTGCAACGGTTGATACAACAACAAAAGCCGATCAACAGGCAGCTGTCATTCGTGTTGCTGGCAATGAATCAGCTGATACAGCTGCAGAAATCGCCTCCCAAACGTATTCAAGCAGCAAGTGGGTTGTTATTGCCCGCGACGATGATTTCGCCGATGCAATGTCTGCTACAGGTCTTGCTGGCACACTAGATGCCCCAATTTTGCTAACAGGGCGCGAGGCGCTTTCAAATGAAACGCTTGAGCGCATTGAAAGTTTAGGTGCCGACAGTGCTTACATTATTGGCGGCAAAGGCGCAATTCCAGGCGACCTGGAAAGCCAGCTTGATGCCATTGGCGTTACAACTCATGAGCGCATTTTTGGCAATGAATATTGGGAAACTTCAATTGAGTGCGCCAAGTACATTAAAAGCAATGGTGGCAACCCAAACAAAGAAGCAATTGTTGCAATGGGCACAAACTTCCAAGATGCGCTTTCAATTTCAAGTTATGCATACGCAAACAAAATTCCAATCTTTTTGGAAACAGATGCCAATAACGGCAGAAACCTAACAGAAAGTGCGCAAAGTGCAATTTGGGACATTGTTGGCAACAACAACACAATCTATGTCCCAGGTGGTCCTGGTGCAGTTAAAACTGAAACCGTTGAAGGTGTTTTTGATTCCGAGGGTCAAAAAAGCCGCGTAAAGCGCATGTATGGCGAAAATGGTTTTGACACTTCCAAAGCAATTGCTGAAACACTTGTTAGTGAGGAAAAACTCTCTGCTAAAACCGTTGTAATTGCTAATGGCGCTGAAGGTCCAAAGGGCACAGACGCCCTGGCGGGTGCTGCACTTGCAGGCAAAAATGGCGGTGTTATTTTGTTGGCCAATTCAAATGAAGGCTGCGGCGATGTAAGCACTGTTACGCTTGATGATTTCTTGTCAGCCGCAAGCAATGCAAAGCAGGTTGAAAATGCTTACATTCTTGGTGGCACATACGTTATGCCAAACGAAATTATGACCACAACACAGTCAGCTCTTTGGAAATGGGCTAAAGTTACGTTTAGCACAAATGCTGGCAGCAGCGTTGATACCCAATCAATTTGGAATGGTGCCAAAATAGACGCCGAGAAAGCAACAACAACGCGTGATGGCTACACATTTGTAAATTGGTCAACAAATGCAAACCTTGTTGGCGGCGAAGTTGATCTTTCAAAACTAAAAGTTAAAACAAGCACTGTGTTATATGCCAATTGGGCAGCTGCCGATGGTTCAACCACTTATAGCGTTCGCTTTAATTCTAATGGCGGAACTAGCATTCCAACGCAAACTGTTATAAGCGGCAAAACCGCCACAGAGCCTTCTGCTATTTCAAGGGATGGCTATGCATTCCAAGGTTGGTACACAGACGAAGCTTTAACAAACCCATATGATTTTGACACTGAAATAACTGGCGATGTTACGCTTTATGCTAAGTGGGCGGTCAAGCTGTCAGGCGTGTTAAATGCAAGGTTTGACACAACTGCCATCTTGGCAATTGCTGAAGTTTCAGGCGTTCAATCTGGCGCTGAGCTAACTTACCAGTGGTACAGGCAAGACGAAGAAGGCAACTTGACGCCAATTGAAGGCGCTAACATGGCAACATTTAGCCCAGCCGATGAAGACATGGGCAACAAGTTGGTCGTTCAAGCCACAGACACATTAACTGGCTCTTATTACGGCAGCTTGGAAGGCAGCCTTGTTGTACCAACTTCGCAGGAGGATCCAGAAAACCCTAATGCCTTGTCAGGCAATGTGCTTATAAGCGGTACGCCAAGTGTGGGCTCAACACTAGTTGCAACTGCTTCTAACATGCAGGATGGTGTAAAGCCTGCTTATCAATGGTATGTTCTAGATTCAGCTACTGGCAATAAAACAGCAATTGCTTGGGCAAAGGGCGAAACATACACCCCAACTGCTCAAGATTGTGGCAAACAGCTTGTAGTTGAAGTTACAGATGCTTCTTCTAAAGGGCGTCAGGGCAGCATCTCCGCTAATGTTTCAATTCCTGCTAATTTGCCAATAGGTGGCATTGCGTCCATCTCAACCGATGAATCTTCTGGCAAGTTAACGGCTGAAGCAACTGGCATGCAAAGCGATGTTTCTGCGGTTTATCAATGGTATACAGTTAATTTAACAACAGGCGATAAAACCCCAATCGACGGTGCTACAAAGAAAACCTATACGCCAACTACAGAACAAGCAGGCAGCAAAATTGCTGTAGAAATTACAGATGGTGCAACTAATGGACACACAGGTGCTTTAAGTGCACAAACAGTTGTTGCTGGTGGTGGCACTAAGCAAATTGAAGGTAGTTTAACTATTGTTGGTACACTTGAAATTGGTCAAACTCTAAGGGTTCAAACAAACGGCATTCAAGAAAGTGCTCAGCCTGCTTATGCATGGTACAAGGTTGACCCAACAACTGGTGCTAAAACGCTAATCAAAAATGCTAATACAAACAGGTTCAACATAACAGCATCCGATTCTGGCATGACGTTTATCGTAGAGGTTACAGATGCAACTTCAGGTGGCTACACGGGTTCAATTTCTGCGCAGGTAAACATTCCAGTTATTCAATACAACGTTACATTTGACACACAAGGCGGAAGCGCGGTTGCAACTCAAGCTGTGAATTGCAATACAAGTGTAACTAAGCCTACAAACCCAACTTACGAAGGTTATGCATTTATGGGTTGGTACACCGACAAAGAATGCACTCAAGTGTTTGATTTTGCATCTAAGGTCACACAGGACGTCACCCTTTACGCAAAGTGGGTTGTTGGCAATGTTGCATCTTACAGTGTTGCTCATTACAGGCAAAACAGCGATGGCTCTTACCCTAATGCTGCTAGCTTAACCGAATCGTTCGAGGGCACAATTGGCTCGCAAACAGCTGCAACGGTACGCGATTATTCTAACCAAGGCTACCAAGCACCTGAAAGCATTGTTCTAAACCAGCAAAGCATTGCCAACGACGGTTCTACTATTGTTAAAATTTATTACCCACGCAAGTCTTACACTGTATTGTTTGACTCTAACGGTCATGGCAGCTCAAGCCCTGTACAAACTGTGCTTTATGGTGCTGTTGCAACATCTCCTTCGCTTGACAATGTTGAGGGCTATACCTTCTATGGCTGGTACAAAGATGCAGAGTGTAGCCAATACTCAAAGTATAACTTTGAAAGCATGGTAAGGTCAGACCTCACGCTTTATGCTAAATGGGTTTCCGATTTCAGTGGAAATGTGTCAATTGAAGGAACTGTTGCTGTTGGTAAAAAACTTACAGCTTCAGTGGATTCTACTCCATCCGATGCTACATTGGCATACCAGTGGTGTCGTGATGGCGAAGAAATTTCAGGCGCAACTTCAAGCACATATACACCAACATCGCAGGATCTTGGTTGTTCTTTAACTGTAAAAGTTTCAGATGGCAAAGCTGTTGACCCCCATGTTGGAAGCATTGAATCTAAGCCTACAAGTAGGGTTTTGAACAGCCAAATTACTGGTGGCGTTACAATATCAGGCGATGTTGTGTCAGGTGAACAGTTAACCGCAAATGCAAATGTTTTGCAGTCTGACATTACAACTCTTGCATACCAATGGTATCGCGGTGATGAAGCAATTGAAGGTGCAACAGAGCAAACTTATACACTAACCGCAGCAGATGAAGGCTTTGCAATTAAAGTTGTAGTAACCGATGGTGCTAGCACGAATCCTCATTATGGTGAACTTACATCAGTTGAAACAACAAAAGTTGCGCGCATACCTTTAAGTGGCAGTTTGGAAATAACTGGCAAAGTTGAAGAGGGTGGCACAATCAGTGCTGTTTTAACGCTTGACCCGACACAAACCGATGTTGTGCCAGCGTATCAATGGTATCGTGATGGCAAGGCAATTGAAGGCGAAATTCGCACAACGCACTACATTGACCCTGACAACGATTTCGGTCACACATTCTATGTTACAGTTACAGATGCCAGTGCAACCCCGCACTTAGGCACAATTACCAGTGCAGGAACTGATCCTGTTACACGCACGTACATCCAGGGCACAGTCAGCGTTGAAGGCACTGCTGCAGTGGGTGAAACGCTAACTGCTACTGTTACTGGCACGCAGGTTGATGCAACGCCTCTTGTTTACCAGTGGTGCTATGTCGGTGATTCTGACGATGAGTTGGTCGACATTCCGGGCGCAACAGAAGCAACTTACGAAATCGCTAAAACGGCAGATTTCAACCCAGTTGGAAAGCAAATTGTATGCAAAGTGACTGACGGCTCTGCTCTGCCACATGGCTCGTTTATCCAGTCCACACCAACCTTAGCCGTCACAAATACAATCATTACTGGTAACTTGCAGCTTAGCCCAAGTGGAACATGCGCTGTTGGTACACAGCTTAGTGCGGTAGCAACTGGCCTTCCTGCCGACTTAACAACTCCAACTTATGAGTGGGTTTTGCGTGCAGCAGATGGTACAGAAACGTCTCTTCAGTCTGGCACAGACAAAACAACATATACTCCAAAGGAAACAGATAAAGGTTCATTTATCGTTGTTCGTCTAACAGACAGCGCTACGCTAGGTTATAGCGGCAACTTGGAAGCGCAAACCGAAACAGTTGTATCTAAAGAAGCTATTTCTGGCAATGTTACAGTTTCTGGCACGTGTGCAATTGGTGAAACAGTAACAGCAAGTGTTACGGGCACACCTGAAGGTGTTTGGAAGTCCTACCAGTGGTATCGCGACGATAAACCAGTTGAAGGTGCTCAGCGCAAGACTTACACATTAACCGATGCCGATGCAGGTCACACCATCATCGTTAAAGTTTCAGACGCCAACCCAGATGACCCTTATTCGCGTACAATCGATGCAAAAGCTGGTTCACTCGACAAGCTTCCTTTAACTGGCACAGTTGAAATTGAAGGCGTTTTAGCAACAAGGCAAACTTTAACTGCAGTTGTAACTAACTTACCAGAAGATGTTGAACAGTCTGCGTTGAAATATCAGTGGTGTATCAGCAGCAATGACGGCACATTGTCCGAGATTTCTGACGCAACAGAAAAGACGTATACTGCTAAAGCCACGGACAAAGGCAAAAAAATTGTTTGCAAAGTTACAGATGGCACAACACCGTTAGCACACTCAGGAAGCATCCAATCCGCTGCAACTCCTGCTATTCGTGTGGGCTACAGCATTACTTACAATCTAGGCTGCGAAGACACAGTAAACTCAAGCGCAAACCCAACTGGCTACATTACTGAAGATGGGCTTGCTGCACTTGAGCCAGCTATAAGGCCTGGTTACACGTTTGAAGGCTGGTACAATTCTTCTAATACTAAGGTTGAATCTATTAGTGCAGGAACTACAGGAAATATGCAGCTTACTGCTAAATTTGCGCCTACGCCAACAAGCAGCAAGGAAAATAAGGGTGACTATTGGCTTTCAGCTGACACTACCAAGACTTATGGCACAACTGCATCTGACACAGGCCTAACTACAATTACAAGTTCTAATGGCAGGTTTACTTATACTATAGGTCTGTTTAACCAAGCTGACTCTACTGCAATTGCAGATGCAATGGTTGCTCTAACGGATGTCGGAAGCATTATTGTTACTATGCCAGATGGTTCAGAAGCTACAGTTGCAACTGTGAAGGTTTCAACAGATGAATCGCAAGAACAACCTAAACAGGGTGTTGGCGTTACGGTAGAGTTTGGGGGTGGCTACGTAAGTGGCGAAACTAATGAGACTGGTGTCTTTGATGCTAAATCTTCTGAAGTCACAGAAGGAAAGTACTCAGGCAGGGTCACTGTAAAGACTTCTTCCGAGCTAGACAGTGACATCCAAAAAATCAAGAACGGTGACGAAGCTACAATTGAGCTATACAATTGTTATTTGCACAACGAAGATGTTAATTTAGAAACCGAAGTTGCTAATGCTAGTGGTGAACTTGAGAGCATGCTGTTTAGAATTATTGAAGTTGGTCAACACGACAGCAATGAAGGGCTTACATTCCAATCTACTACTTTAATAAACAGCAGCGCTTATTCTGTTAACTCCACTGTTACAAACGATGGAGGATGGGAGAAGTGTGAACTTCGCAAGTCAATGAATAACCTTGAGGGTGCTTCAGAAAATAACATTTGGAGCTTATTTAAAACATCGTTTACAAATAAAATTTTGGCTGTACCAAAGAAATCTGGTAAAGGCTACAATACTAATGGTCTAACTGAAACGTCAGATAAGTTCTGGCTGCCATCATATGCTGAAATTACAGGGAATTTGTCAACTAATTTCCAAGATGGTGAAGGTAGGCAATACGCTTGGTATAAAAATGTTGCAAATGTTTCTGCAAACAATAATAATTCGTCTATAGCTTTGCCTCTTAAAGCTGGCCAAAGTAGTCAGTCGTGGTGGACACGCTCAGCTTATACAACATTCCAAGGTGCTTTTGCTGTAGTTAATTCTAATGGGTATGTTCCAATTCAGAATAATGCTAATGTACAAAACTACGTTGCTCCTTGCTTTGCTATGTAGCTAATGTAATGGTTTAAGCACGTGCACTTGTTGCTTAGAGGGTTTTTATGAGCAATTTTCAAGAAACAGTGCGCGTGCTTATTGCTGACGACCAGGAAATGGTTCGCAGCGGCTTTAAGCTAATCCTTTCCTCATACGAAGGAATTGAAGTTATAGGTCAGGCTTGCAATGGTGAAGAGGCTGTTTTAGCCGCTTCGAAGTTGCAGCCTGACGTTGTTTTGATGGACATTCGTATGCCAGTTCTAAATGGCATCGAGGCAACTCGTTCAATTTGCTCGAATTTGTCACTTGCTAATGTCCATGTGTTAATTCTTACCACGTTCGACTTAGATGAATATGTCTATGATGCACTTTCTGCAGGGGCAAGCGGTTTTTTGTTAAAAGATGCTGAACCCGATGAAATTGTGGCAGCTATTCGCATTGTTGCTGCTGGCGAAGCTCTAATTGCGCCTGCAATTACTAGAAGGCTAATTGAAACGTTTTTGTCAAGCCGCCCTGCATTTAAGCAATCCAATGGAAACAGTGCTGCTTGTTTGGTTGAAAAATTAACAGAGCGCGAAACTGAAATTTTAAAGCTTGTTGCAAGCGGTCTCAATAACTCTGAAATTGCCTCAAAACTCTTTATTAGCCCTGCTACTGCAA